>JBQCEA010000710.1:0-2530 GCA_051960695.1 Mucilaginibacter sp.
TGGATCCTGAGTTCGAGTCCCAGCAGGATCACCTTTTAGCAAGGTCAACGCGGGGTCTCCTGTAAGGGATCCCGCGGGAACGGAGAGTTGCCCATGCGTCGTTCCGCCAGTTAGCGAAGACGCTTACATATAATGCGCGATCTTAATCCGGACTTGCTTTACGGTCGACATAACCTGTATTTTCCGGCTTTATATAATGAGCTCCGAACGGCTGAATTATTTTCGCATCCCTGTCGATTTCCAGACTAAGTCTGGCAGCTTTTTTAGGACTGGCTATTACGTCAACATCGTTGCCATGTTCCGGCTTAATAATCTGGGCTCCAAAAGGGCGGATATCTTTTTCATTGTTGTCCTTCTCTTGTTTGTATTGCCCATTTGGGTTGACCCGGAAATCCGCCGTATCACCACGTGCTGGCACAGATTCTTCCGCACCAAATGGTCTGCCATTTTGATTGGCATCCTTGCTATTTGATTCCATTTGTCGTGTTTTTTATAATCTTAAGTAATTTTGGTCAATTTGGCTTCGCGCCACAAACAATGCTATTTTGTCTGTATCGCCGTGATTTGACCAGGATCAGTTACCCTCAATTGCACCCAGGTTCCGGCGAATTTTGCAGCTGTTGCTACATCAAGGAAACGAGAGATCTCTTCAGTTGTATCTGCTATGACCTGTCGCCAACCAACATACCATATTGTATATCTGAATTCGATAAAAACGTTCCCACCGCCTGTAAAAACGTTTATGATTTGGGCATCATAATCAACCCAATGGCTATCACTCCATGCTGACATAACATACCTCCTTTAAATTGCGTTTTCTATTGTATTATCTAAAGACCTAATAATTGTATAAAATACTTAGACGAAGATGAAAGAGCTTTTTCTCTAGGGGTAATTAGAATGGCAAAGGCGTTATTAAAAGCATTACAGGCTTTTTTTGAAGGGTCATGAAGCCGCCTCTTTATAATATGTTTTAAATATTAATTAAAGATGTAAAATTATAATCGCAATAACAACAGTTGAAACACGTTTTTTTAACTGTTAAAACACTCTTTTTTAAATTAGAAGAAAATGGCATCTATTAGGTAACATGTCATAACCGTCCGGAACAACTGTTACACCCCATAACGGACGGAACATTTAAGCTAAGAGACCAAAGCAAAAGGCCTTTCGATGGCTGGATGAAATTTTAAATCCTGCCTCATGAAAGTCGACACACACTTCGAAACCCTCTCCGAAGGAGTCCTATGGACAGTGTGACATCCGGGCCTGCGGAATGAAAAATCTTTTTAGCATCTTTACCCATGCCAGCGCCAGACCAGATACGCAGATTTTTTCCGCATGAGCCTACTGCCCAGCAGGCGGAGCTGTTCGGTAGGCTGCACCAATTTTTGATAAGCGACAACGGCGACGAGTGCTTTATTTTGAGGGGTTATGCCGGTACGGGCAAAACCACTATCCTTGGTGCATTGGTAAAGGCGTTAAAGTATTACAACTATAAATCGGTATTACTGGCGCCTACGGGTAGGGCCGCTAAAGTGATCACCAATTACTCGGGCCGGAAGGCTTTTACCATTCACAAACGCATCTACCGGAAAAGATCAGCCATGAATGTGGTTGACGATGCCTTTCGCCTTGCGGATAACCTGGCGTCGGATCCGCTGTTTATTGTTGACGAAGCTTCGATGAGATCGGATGAGGCTGGCGGCAGCGGTCGTGAAGCCCTGCTGCACGATCTCATAAGCTATGTTTACAACACCAAAAACTGTAAGCTAATGCTGGTGGGCGATACTGCCCAGCTGCCGCCTGTCGGGGTTGATTACAGTCCGGCACTCGACCTTGAATTAATGCAGGCTGAGTTTGCGCTGGAAATCTTCAGCTACGAGCTGACTGATGTACTGCGCCAGCAAAAAGATTCGGGAATTTTACTGAATGTAACGGCTATGCGCGAGATCATTCGCCAGGAAATTCCTGCTGTGCCGCAAATTACTACCAAGGGTTACAAGGATGTTTACCGCATGACAGGCGAACGGCTGGAAGAAGGATTGAACTACGCCTATGGCAAGTATGGTCATGACGGTACATTGGTTATTTGCCGTTCAAACAAGAATGCCAACCTGTATAACCAGCAGATACGTGGACGTATTTTATATCGTGAAGAAGAGATAACCGGCGGCGACCAGATCATGGTAGTGCGCAATAACTATTTTTGGCTGCAGGACCAGGAGGAGGGAAGTACCGGCTTTATTGCCAATGGCGACATTACCCGTATTAAGCGTGTCCGCAAGACAGAGGAAATGTACGGGTTCCGCTTTGCCGATGTGCAGTTAGAGTTTATTGATTATGCCGAAGACCCGGTGCTGGAATGTAAAATACTGCTGGACACGTTGTATTCAGAATCGCCTGCTTTATCATCGGTTGACCAAAAGCGCTTCTTCCTGGAAGTAATGAAGGATTATGAGCACATCGCCAGTAAAAAAGCCAAGTATGACGAGATGCGCATGAACCCTTATTATAATGCCTTGCAAGT
>JBQCEA010000711.1:0-7180 GCA_051960695.1 Mucilaginibacter sp.
ACCTACTGGTGGAAAGCCATGGTGCAGATGAACGAGAATATCGTTGGCATTGACTCGGCTATATTTATGCACCCCAAAATTTGGGAAGCCAGCGGTCATGTTGCGGGCTTTAACGACCCGATGATCGATAACAAAGACTCGAAAAAGCGTTACCGTGCTGACCAATTGCTTGAAGATAAAATTGCCCAATACGATAACGAAAATAAAACCGACCTGGCTGAAGAATTGCAGCTGGAAATGGACAAAGCGCTGAAAAGCGACGATCTGCCGCGCCTGCGTGAGCTGATCATTGAGCACAATATTGCCTGCCCTATCAGTGGTACCGTTAACTGGACCGAAGTGCGCCAATTTAACCTGATGTTCAGCACACAAATGGGTGCCGTGGCTGATGATGCTGATGTGATCTATCTTCGTCCGGAAACTGCACAGGGTATTTTCGTGAACTACCTGAATGTGCAGAAATCGGGCCGTATGAAGATCCCTTTCGGTATAGCACAGATCGGCAAGGCATTCCGTAATGAGGTTATTGCCCGTCAGTTCATCATCCGTATGCGTGAATTTGAACAGATGGAAATGCAATTCTTCATTCGTCCCGGCTCACAAAAAGAATGGTTTGAACATTGGAAACAAACCCGTTTGAAATGGCACCTGGCGCTGGGTACTGCACCGGCTAAATACCGCTTCCATGAACACACTAAGCTGGCACACTATGCCGATGCCGCTTTCGATATTGAGTATGAGTTCCCATTCGGATTTAAAGAGGTAGAAGGTATCCACAGCCGTACCGATTTTGACCTGGGGCAACATCAGAAATTTTCGGGTAAGAAATTGCAATACTTCGATCCGGAGATCACCCAGAATTACGTGCCTTACGTGATCGAAACTTCTATAGGCCTCGACCGCATGTTCCTGCTGACCCTGATCAATGCTTATGAGGAAGAAAACCTGAGCACACCTGAAAAGCAGGACAGCCGCGTTGTATTGCACTTACATCCTTGCCTTGCGCCTGTAAAAGCGGCCATTTTTCCATTGACAAAGAAAGATGGCCTGCCCGAAAAAGCGCGCGAAATAATGGATAGACTAAAGGTTGACTTCAACCTGCAGTACGAGGAAAAAGATACTATCGGCAAGCGCTACCGCAGACAGGATGCCATTGGTACACCGTTCTGCATCACCGTTGACCATCAATCTTTAGAGGACGATACTGTTACTATCCGCTACCGTGATACTATGGAGCAGGAACGCGTACCCGCCAGCCAATTAGAGAAAATTATCGGCGACCTGGTAAGTTGGAAAAACGTACTAAGTGTCTAACTGACACATTTAATATACAGGCACTCAATCCGTTCACCAAAACATGAACGGATTTTTTATTTAAAATACACTATGCTATAACCTAAGCACCCTCTTTTACCGTATAAGATTTTTTGTAATGCAAATATGTCATTCACACTATGTTATATACTTCGCGTGATGGTGTGGTCACAAAACAGGTTATAAATAGTGGTTACTGTAAAAATCTAAAAATTTGAAGCGCTCATTCAGTTTTATAATTCTCTTATTAGCTGGCATTAAAGCATTTGCCATTAGTCCGTCATATAACGAGGTCTCCCGCGCGAATCTGAACCTGGCTAATTATCGTGTCGACAGTCTTAAAACGCTGCTCGGCCCTTCAATAATAAATAAAGATGCCCCTATTGATACACTTACTATTAACAGGATCAACAAACTTGCACACGAATTTATTGACATTAACCCCGACAGCGCGCTGTATTATTCCAAAGTAGCCATCGACAAATCGATCGCCATCAAGTACAATAAAGGTATTGCCGACGGTATGGTTCAAAATGGTGCTGTTTATACGATTAAAAGTGATTACGATAAAGCCGAGAAAAACTTTAACGGGGCAAAGTTGCTTTATCTCAAGATCAAAGACAACTACGGTCTTGCCAAATGCTACATCCAGATCGGCCGTATGTATAACCGTGTTGCCAATTATAACCTGGCATCTTATTACTTTAACCAGTCGCTCAGCATTAACAAAAGCCTGAAAGACGAAGCCGGCATAGCCGACAGCTACCACAATATTGGTATGGTTGCCGATTTTATTGGCAAATCAAGCTCCGCACTTGATAACTATTTTAAGTCGTTATCCTTAAATATCAAACTCCACGATAAGCTTTCTTCTGCATCCAATTTCAACAATATTGGTGAGGTGATGAAGGAAATGGAGATCTATCCAAAATCAATGGAATATTACCAAAGGGCTGTTAAAATTTGGGAAGTATCCAAAAATATCCAGGGTATGAGTACCGCTTATGAAAATATAGGCGAGATATACATGTTCGAGAAAAAGTATGATGATGCTATTGTATACCTTACAAAATCATTAAAGTTAACATTGGATCTGGATGATAAAGATGGATTAAGTTCCCTTTATAACGATCTGGGCCTATGCTACGCTAATAAAAAGCAATTTAACATAGCCTTGGGCTATATGGCCGAAGCTGTAAAAATGGCCACAGATTTTAAACTGGACTACGATAAAACAGTTGCTTTTAATGGCTATGCCAGGGTGTATAATTTGCAGAAAGATTACAAAAACGCTTACAAATACGCTTTGCTATCTAAAACTCAGGCAGATAAGCTGGGTAGTTTAAGCATCAGGTCGGAAGCTGCCTTGCAATTGAGTACAGCACTTGGCGGATTGAACCGTTTCCAGGAAGCATTTGAGATGCGCAAAACGTATGACGACCTGAAAGACAGCTTAAAAAGTGATGAAAACGTACAGAAGCTGACATCGTTCAATCTTGAATCGAACTTTGCAGAAAAACAACGCCGCCTTGCTGAGCAACATCAGCGGATAGACGATCTGTATACCCAAAAAATACAGAAACAGCGCATGCTAAGTGCCATATTTTTCATCATCATTCTGGGTATGATCGCCATATTGATCGTTTACTATAAAGCACGCATAAAACAACAACGTATCAATACCATATTAGAGGATAAAAACCACGAGGTATTGAAGCAAAAGGCCAACCTGAACGACCAGGCACACAAGTTGAACGACCTGAATAACCTGAAAGACCGTTTGATCTCTATCCTGGCCCACGACCTGAGGGCGCCTTTAAGTACCCTGCGCGGTCTGTTCTCACTGCTTGATGATGATAGCATATCACACGAGCAGTTTCTGAGCATGATACCACAGGCCCTTAAAAAGCTGGAATATACTTCCGACTTCCTGGATACCCTGCTGTTTTGGATAAACAGCCAGATGGAGAACTTTGAAAGCTCATCAAAAAGTTTCAGTATTAAAGAAATTGCTTCTTACGAGGTAAATAGCTATGTTGAGCAGGCGGCCGACAAGGGCATTAAACTTATTGAAAATATATCGCCGTCACTTACTGTTCTGGCTGATCCAAGCTCAATTCGCATTGTGATCCGTAACCTGATAACTAATGCTATCAAATTTTCGCGATCTAATGACACTATCGTTATCAGCGCTCATCAGCAGGAAGACGGATTTACGTTGATCTCGGTAAAAGACAGTGGTGTAGGCATGAGCGAAACCCAGCTCAATAAACTATTTAAAAGCAAAGTAGATAGTGGCGTTGGCACGAATAATGAAACCGGAACCGGTATGGGAATGCTGTTCTGTAAAGATCTTATAGAGAAGTGCAACGGGCATATATGGGTACAAAGCGAGCAAGGCTATGGTACCGAGTTCTTCTTTACACTACCAGCTGCAAACGTAAAAGAAGAGGTGGAATTAGCTTCCTAACCTCTTCTTCAAAATTTCATTATTAATTCTTATTGGCTTACCGGGTTATCAGGTTTTTTCAAACCGCTGGTATAATTTAGGGGATTCACCTTTTTAGGATCGCCCTGGTAAACCCAAACAATATTGCCGATATATTTACGGAAAGCATCGCTTACATCATTAACGGTAAGCTTCTTTACATCATCAACCAGGGTAAGCGAACGATGCCAGTTATTAAACAGCACTTCGTTTGAGGCCAGGGAAGTTGCCTGTGCATAGTTGGTTTCCTGTCGATAATAGAAACCTGTCAGATAAGTTACCTTCATATCGGCTACCTCTTCAGGCTTAAATCCTTCAGTTTTGATCTTATCAACCAGTTTATCAAAAACTTCGATGTATTTATCAGGCTGAGTGGTTGAAACCGCAAATTTAGCCACCGCAGTGCTTCCGTTATTGAACCATGCCTGCGGAGCATATGACAGACCATTGTTTGTGCGTACTTCGAGGAAATGCCTGTTAGCAAAAATGCGCATGGCAACGTTAAAAGCATTGAAATCCGGTGTGCCCGGTTCTGGTCCGCTGGTTATGCCTTCAACATAGTTGGTTGCCAGGCCGCGCTCTTCGGCAGAGAAGGTGTTTTTATAAACCCTGAAGAATGACTTTTTCAACTCATACGGTGCACCCTGTTTAATGCCCGAAAGCAGCTGACTTACCTTCTGTTCAATGGTGGTCCTATCCAAATCGGCCACTACAACAACTACCATTCTTGATCTTGTAAGTATAGAATGATAGTATGCTTTAGTTTCTTCAGGAGTAAGCCTCTCTACAATAGCTATTGTACCGTCCGGGTCTTTCGCATAATCGCGACTGGCAAAGGCCACTTTATCCGCATATTTATCAATAGCCTGATCCGGCTGACTATCGCTTTGCTTGATCTGGTTAATGGCATCCTGCTTAATTCGCGCAAACTCTTTCGGGTCAAATGCCGGCTGGGTTATTGCCTCGGCATATAACGGCCATACGGTATTAAAATCGCTTTTAATACAATTCATGCGCACAACCGAATAATCCTTACCACTGATCCCGTATAGTTCGGCGCTCACTTTATCCAACTGATTTTTAAAGCTATTCTTGTCGTGGCGCATGGTACCGCATTCGCTCAATGCAGTTAAAGCCAGCGCTTCGATACCGCATTTATCAGCCGGGTAATTCTGTACCCCGCCTTTAATAATGGTTTGTATTTCTACTATGTCGTTGCCGCTCGGTTCTACTATCACTTTCACGCCATCAACAGTCATATCATAAGCTTTAGACTGTGCATTGGCTAAATTCAAACTGAATATTGATGCAGTTATGAATAATATCAACGTTTTCCTTTTCATTTCGGTTTAGGTTTTATTTAGCTGCAAAAAATGAACCTGCATTAACTTGTTTATTCGCGTCAGGACTGATAATTATCCCTGCAACCATTGGCTTACCTGCAATGTATTTATTGATATACCGGGTAATATCTTCACGGTTAACTTTCTCATAATTACTGTCCTGATCGGTATAATAATTAAGCGACGTACTGCACCAATCATAACTTACCTGGGCTGGCAAACTGGATGGTTTTTCCTTTGCATGGATATTGGTCCTTAGTAAAATTGCTTTGGCGTCGCTTAACTGCTCATCGGTGTAATAATCGGCATTGCCAAACTGGCCGATCTGGTTCATCAGTTCAGCATAACATTCTTTCACCTTATCCGGGTTAGGCACCACAAAAATCTCTATAGGGCCAACATATTTGCAGGTAGTATAATTTACCGAGGCGTATGAAGCCAGGCCTTTATCAACCAACGCCTGCTGCAGTTTGGACGAGTTAAGACTTGTTATGGTAGAGAAAACATCAGCAGCAACTGTAGAAGCAGAATCAGTTAAGTAAGACGGCCCCTGCCATGAGAACATCATATAGGGTGTCTGAGCAATAGGCATTTCCTTTACGAAAAACTCACTTTTATCCAGTGGCTTGAATGGCGGAATAGGATATTTTACCTGCGGATCGAAACCGCTGTTTGCCCAATCGCCAAAAATGTTTTGTACCATCGCAAAAACATTCTCATGTTTTACATCGCCGCAGACAGTGAGCAAACTGTTATTGGGGAAATAATACTTGTTTTTGATCACCATCATCTTTTCAGGCGTGGCCGAATTGATGACCTCATGTATTCCTATAGGGTTTTTACGGGTAACAAGGTCACCCCAAAGATGCTTCTGCACTTCGAATACCAGTTGGGAATAGGGATCGCTCTCGTGTCGCTGAAATTCACCATCAACAACAGGGCGTTCTTTTTTCATGTCTTCTTCGCGATATAGTGGGAAACGAATAGCAGAGTTCATAAATTTCAGGCCTGCCTTGAGGCTGTCCCTATCAAATGTAAAAAAGTAGTTTACCCGCTCAACGCTGGTTGTTCCATTCCAAATGGCACCCAGTTCCTGGGTACGTTTCAAAAATTTCTCTTGCGTGGGGTAATCCCTGTTGGCTTTAAAGAACATGTGTTCGAACAGGTGCGAAAGGCCGCTATATTCCGGGCCTTCAGTATAAGCGCCATTTTTAACAGCGATCTCAATGGTTGCTAAAGGAACTTTATGGTTCTCGATAACCAATACTTCAAGGCCGTTGGGCAATTTTTCCCAATAATAGCCTTCGGGCAGCCGTAATTGTGCTCTGGATTGGACCGTTGCTAAAGAAATGATAAAGCTTAGCAGCAACAGCCGGGCAAGTTTAGGGATCATAAAATGCATTTTTAATATAAGACTATAAATATATTGTTTCTGTTACGGAAAGAGTATGCCAATATCACAATTTTGATCAGCCTGCTATTCTAAACTTCTGAAAATCATGAAAAAGAGTTTACTTTTATACATGATCTCACTTCAGAACAAAAACGCGGTCATTTACGGTGCGGGCGGCTCGCTGGGCGGCGCTATGGCCAAAGCTTTTGCATTAGCAGGTGCTAAAGTATTCGTGACCGGTATACATCTGGATAAAGTTCAAAAATTAGCTGATGAAATTACCGCCTCGGGCGGCAAGGCAGAAGCCGCCGAAGTAGATGCGCTCGACGAAAAAGCCGTGAACGATCATCTTGAAACAGTTATAGAGAAAGCAGGTACGGTAGATATATCTTTCAATGCAGCTTGGAATGGCGTTGTGCAAGGCGTTCCACTGACGGAGATCTCGGTAAAGGATTTTGTAACACCGATCAATATGGCTATTCAGAGCCGTTTTATAACTGCTGTTGCCGCCGCCAAAGTGATGATGGAACAGCGGTCAGGTGTAATTCTCAATCTAACTGCAACGCCGGGTGGCATTGGTTATCCTTTTACGGGTGGCTTTGCTCCTACCTGCTCCGCTATTGAAAGCTTATCACGCAACCT
>JBQCEA010000712.1:0-2230 GCA_051960695.1 Mucilaginibacter sp.
CATCAAATCGGGCATGTGCCCCCGGATGGACGGGAAAGATCCTTTTAATGGCTATATCCTTTGGAAGAATAGCATTTATCCCAATTTCGGGTCTCGGATTTTCGATTTCGGATTTAAAATCGAAATGTGAGAAGAATTGTTTAGCATGCACGCCAGTGTCCGTGCGCCCGCAGCCGGTAGTTTCAACAGGCTGGCGCAGTACGGTGGTTAAGGCGTCATTAAGTGTTTCCTGTACGGTAACGGCGTTGGGCTGAACCTGCCAGCCGTGGTAATTGCTGCCATCATAGGATAGTTCAATAAAATACCGTTGTTTTTCAGACACGTGGCAAAGTTAATATTTGATTTACGATTTTAGTTTTAAACTATTCTATCTTTGCCACTGGATGAAACATGCTTCGTAACATTTTCAACACGATAGCAATCCAACAATAAAGTAAATCTCAAATGATACAACGCATACAAAGTATTTATCTTTTAGTGGCCGGGCTGGTGATATTCGCCCTTTTTCTGTTCCCGCTGGCTCATAATGTATATATCAATACCATACCCTCAACCATAAAAGTTACTGGTATTTATCAGGATGTCAATGGTCAGCAGGCGCATATGCAAACCTTTGTAGCCCTTATAGCGGGTACAGCTATTGTAGGTATTTTACCTTTTATATTGATCTTCCTTTATAAAAACCGCAAACAACAGGTAATGCTGTGCTGGGTGTATATATTGGTTGTTATAGGTTTTAGCTTCTGGATGGTACAAACGGTGAAGTCCGCAGTGGGCGATTTTACCATGACGACCAATAATTTCGGCATAGGCGCGTTACTAAGTTCTATCAGTATTGTATTGGTGATATTGGCTATAAAGGCCATACAGCGCGACGAGAAATTGGTAAGATCGGCAGACAGATTAAGATAAACACGATTTAAAGACATTAAAGATTGAAGAGATGAAGAATAAATGGAAGGTGTTGTTGTTTTGCCTGTCGGCGCTGGTATTTATCGGTTGCGACAGGGTAACCAAAGACCTTGCTAAAGAACACCTGATGTACCATGCACCAATAACGTATCTGCATAATACGGTTATATTGGAGTATGTAGAAAATACGGGCGCTGCTTTAAGTATGGGCGATCAGTTATCCAAGCCCGTTAGCTTTTGGCTGCTGAGCGTTTTGCCTCTTTTGTTCCTGGTCGCATTGTTTATTTATGCCATCGCTAAGGTTACTGAATTAAACTCCTGGAAATTATTTGCATTCTCACTCATTTTTGCAGGAGGATTGGGCAATATCATCGACAGGCTGATGTTTGACCGTCACGTAACCGACTTTATGAATGTAGGCATCGGCAGTCTGCGAACTGGCATTTTTAATGTTGCCGATATGTGTGTTACTGCTGGTGTTATTATATTGTTGTTTGCTTATTGGGAGAGGAAGCCGAAAATTGAAGTTAGATCTGAATCCAATTCGGAAGCTTGAATTTATTTGGAACGCCATTTCTGATATTTGGCTATTACTTCTTAATGTAATATAACGTCTCCACGTTGGCTTGGGCTAACCCTTCCTCAATTTTAGTTTGTTCTTCGGCCTGTCTTCAACGGCACTTGTGCCGAATGAACCATGTCTTTTCGTGCATTTCTTTTAATTCAAATGCGGTATCTAAGCTGTTTATGCATTCTGGTAATTCTTAAGTTCTGAGAATTCTGTTCAGACGATTTACTATACCATTGTCATATTTCCCATTTCTGGGCCAGGTATTTGAATTGGTAAATAAAAAGCGTACCTTTGCGCCCGATTTGGTGATGTTGCCAAATTCGTTATTTTAATTCATGAACCCTTTTATTGAACTGGGAATCCGTCATGATATTGTTAATGCCATCAGTGAGTTAGGATTTGAAAATCCTACGCCCATACAGGAGCAATCTATTCCTGTATTGTTGTCAGGCAGCAACGATTTTGTCGGATTAGCCCAAACCGGGACCGGCAAGACTGCTGCTTTTGGACTTCCATTACTGGAACTTTTAGATTTCGAAGAAAATCATCCGCAGGCGCTTGTATTGTGCCCAACCCGCGAACTTTGTTTACAGATCACTAATGATCTGAAAAATTATGCCAAGAATATCCGCAACATGCATGTTGTGGCTGTTTATGGCGGCGCAAGTATTTCTGAACAGCTGCACCAGATCAGGCGCGGCGTGCAGATAGTTGTTGCCACACCGGGCCGTATGCTGGATATCATCA
>JBQCEA010000713.1:0-2464 GCA_051960695.1 Mucilaginibacter sp.
GGTGACAGAATAAGCCATGTACTGCCGGAGCCTTACCACAACACAAATACCGAATTGAGCCTGACATTTGAAAATGCCATCGTTTTCCCAGGATTGATCAATTCCCACGATCATCTTGATTTTAACCTATTCCCGTCACTTGGCGACAAGCCCTATAATAATTACACCGAATGGGGCAGGCATATCCACAAACATTATAAAAATGAGATTAGCAGTGTTTTAGGGGTGCCGATCGCCTTGCGCGAGCAATGGGGTATTTATAAAAATCTGCTTTGCGGGGTTACTACGGTGGTCAATCATGGTAAAAAGATGAGCGTGTCAACTAATCTGATAACCGTTTATGAAGATTGCCATTGCGTACATTCGGTACAGTTTGAAAAAAGATGGAAGCTGGCGCTTAATAATCCGCTTAAAAGAAAGATCCCGGTTGTGATCCATACAGGAGAAGGCACAGATGGTTCGTCCGAAAAAGAGATCGATAAGTTCATCAAATGGAACTTATTAAAAAGACCTGTCATCGGTGTACATGGTGTAGCAATGAACCTCACACAGGCACGAGCATTTAAGGCATTGGTTTGGTGCCCGGAGTCCAATTACTTCTTGCTTAACAGAACAGCGCCTATTAACGAATTGAAAAACGCTGTTGCTGTTTTGTTTGGCACGGACTCCACACTGACAGGCAACTGGAACATTTGGGAGCATATCCGCCTGGCGCGTAAAACCCGGTTGATGACTGACAAAGAGCTTTACGATACCCTCAGCTTAAATCCGGCAAAAACATGGGAACAAAATTGCGGACAAATAACACCTGGTCAATACGCCGACCTTGTAGTGGCAAAAGCAAAACCCGGTTTAAATGGAGCAGATGCGTTTTTTGCTATCGACCCAAAAGATATACTACTGGTATTGCACAAAGGACGCGTTGTGCTGCTTGATGACGGGTTGTACAGCCGGCTGAAAGGTCTAACAATGGGTGAATATAGCCGGATATATATCGATGGCATTTGCAAACACGTTGCCGGAGACCTGCCATCACTCATGCAAAAGATCAGGCGATATTATCCGCAGGCAGATTTTCCGGTTATATAATTGCAATTGTAACAATAATGTTATCTTTATTAGCAAAATACCGGTTACAACTGCTTTTCATCTTTTATCTGCTTCGTACTAACAGCCCCGATGGGTTTGACATTAAAGAAATATGGTAAAAGCTTTACATTTGTTATGCTGTTCCTCCCCGGGCGATCTGACAAATAATGATGATCTGCAAACCAGGTTACGGCAGTTTAAAGCCTGTCCTTCTCTTCAATGCGCATACTATAATGATAATGCCTTCAATATTAACAGAAGGTTAAATCCGGGAAAACAATTTACTCAAAACACAGTTGATACTCCAGTAACAAGTTGGTTACCACATGTCGCTGCCGACCCACGCGAGGTGCTAAGGAGACATATTGATACTAACTATATTCAACTACTGGCTATAGATTCCCAGCCTGGAAAGGAATATCAGGATCAAAATATTGCTAAACAACGCAGTACCGGTCCTGCAGCCCACCCGGGGACCCTATGTGTACCAATAACCAGGAGACATGAGCGAGAGTATTGAAAAAAATGGTTATTATATTGAGAGACTAAGCAAGCAGAATCTTTGTGCGCTGTCTAAACTTTATAATGCAATACATAAAAAGCCCCATTCTCCGCATTACTTTATAAAAAAGTACGACACCGCATATACAGGTGTAGAAAACGTTGGCTATGTTGCCTTTAACCATGAGCATACCCCGATAGCTTTTTACGGCGTTATACCTTGTTTTTTACGGTATAACGACCAGCTTTTCCTGGCAGCACAATCGGCTGATTCATTGATACACCCCAATTACAGTTTTAAAGGGTTGTTTGTACAGTTGGCGAACCTCACTGTCGACCTTTGCCGCGAGGAAGGTATCAGCTTGATCTTTGGATTTCCAAGCCAGACCTCATTGCATGGTTTCCTGGTGAAGCTAAAATGGCAGCTGACCGAAATGATGGACTGTTATATAATCCCGGTAGGTAAACTGCCGATAGAAGGCATAGTGCGGAGGTTACCTTATGTTAACAAAGCTTATCAGAAATACCAGCAGCAGGTACTGAAAAGATACATCGTTCCGCAAAAGGGTATTGAGAATTCAGTATTTAAAGACGGCTTTGCCGGGCTGAACCGTAACGCACATTACCTGAACTACAGAGCTTATAATAATACCCATGTGATAAAAGCAGGCAAAGCGCTTTTATGGATCAAGATAGGACAAGGCCTAAGCATCGGTGACATGAATTGCTGTCCGGAGGATTTTGATGAGGCAATGAACGAATTATACAAAATAGCCTTCAGACTGGGTATAAAGCAGATACATTTTCATGCCAGTCACCAGACCGAACTGTCGGGTTTGTTTGCCGAACGGTACGAAATAGTGCCATCATTTTA
>JBQCEA010000714.1:0-4608 GCA_051960695.1 Mucilaginibacter sp.
TCAAAACTGGGCTCGTTCTTTTCGCACCGCAGCCGTATGGCGCAAACGCTGAATGTTACGCTTAGCCTGGCTACAGCTTTAGGGCTGGACTATATTAAGAAACATTATCCATCAAGCGAGATCATGGTTTATCACCTGCTTTTCCTTGCAGGTGGTATGTTGGGTATGATCAGCGTTATCCTGTTGCTGCGTACCCCCGAACCGGAAGCAAGCAAGATCGATGGCAAGCTGCTGTCATTATTCAGTCGCCCACTGAAAAACAAAAACTTCAGGAACCTGCTTATATTCAATTCATTCTGGGCATTTGCATTAAACCTGGCTACACCTTTCTTCGCCGTGTTTATGATGAAGACGATGGGTTTACCAGTTGCTTACATCATTGGTTTGGGTATTATCAGCCAGCTGAGCAGCATAGTATCTATCAAAATATGGGGCCGTTATTCTGACCGTTTCAGTAATAAGAATATCGTTGCCATTTGCGCACCGTTATACATAGGCTGTATACTGGCATTTGCTTTTGCTGCTGGTCCACAAAATATCCATACAATGCTCGCATTGCTGGTGGTAATACATGTTGTCAGCGGCCTGTCCACTGCCGGGATCAACCTTGCACTGTCAAACATCGGTATTAAGCTGGCGCCAAATAACGAGGCTATCGCTTATATAACGGCTAAGAATATGTTTGTTGCCTTATTCTCAACGCTGGCGCCTGTAGTTGGCGGTTTAATGGCCGATTTCTTTGTATCGCACCGCTTTGATTTTAACCTGCATTTAGGTTTTATCGGACTGCACAATATTCATATAATTACCCTGCGGGGCTGGAATTATTTTTTCATTATCGGCGGAGTGCTTGCAATGGTTTCACTCAGGTTATTGAAACAAGTGAATGAAGAAGGCGAGATAAGGAACAAGCGTATGGTGATCCACATGCAAACCCGTTTCCGTAATAAACTGCGCACACATTTAGGCCATAACGTAACGGCTACTTTGTATTATCCCAAAACGGTAATTCACCGCCGTAAGGTCCGAAGGTTAAAGTTGCAGCAGGATTATCGCCGGTCGGCTTAGCCGTTGTCAGGCGGCCCCTGGTATTCAGGCACATCTTCGCCTTTATGCAGGTGCCGGTTATGGTGTTTTACTGGTGCATTTTCCGAAAGGTTTTCACCTTCATTTTCGGTATACTTATCTGCTATCCGGTTATCTCTCCCGGGGTCGGTACCCCCGAAGGCTTCTGTAAGCCCATGGCTTTCGCGGCCGTTTCCTGATGGCTTTCCTTTTGGCGGCACATAGTGGCCGCTTTTATTCTTTCCCATAACTTCAAGTCTTTATATCAGTTTGTAATTATGTTTAAAGAATAACAAGGCCCGGGGAAATGCGTTTCTGCGATAAATACGCGTTTTTATTGAGCGAAATACGGGTTCTGCATTGATCGGAAATTATAAACCGGGTGGGGCAAGTCAACTTTCTGCCTGTTTAAAAACGAAAGCCCCGGATCTTTCAACCCGAGGCATTTCGCATCAACTTTATTACCTCAATTAATTATTTTGTTATCCAGATCTTGGTGCTTGTAAGATCATTGCCGCCGGTTTCAACTTTCCAGTTGGTATTATTGAACTGTACCTCGTCGGCTGGATATTGGTAGCGTTGTAAGGTGCCATAATTCTGGTTATATCCTGCCGGATTACTGGTATCTTGCGGGGTCGCGTCGCCTGTCCTCCTCATCAGCGTCCAGGCTACCCATGGCTGGCGGAACAGGTCTATCCATTCCTGCGCATAGATCAGGCTAAGTGCATTGCTCGCATTAAAGGCAACTTTCGGATCGGTCAATACAGCGTTGATCTCCGCTGTAGTTGGCGTAGCTGACGCAGGTTTATTTACTATCCAAACTGATGAATTGAACGCCATGTTTTTCCAGAAAGTAAGCGAGGCGGTTATACCTGCTTCATATTCGGTTTGCGCCGATGCCATATTCTGCGGAACACCAGTTCCTTTTGCATATGCTTCGGCCTTTAGGAAATGCACTTCAGCCGGCGAAATAAAGATCTCGGGGCATGCACCGGTTGATCCGTTAATGTTACCGTCACGTCCCCAGTAATAATTATAATCTGAGTACAAATTACCTGTCTTATCAACTGACCAACCTTTATTATTGGGGTCTCTTTCAGTATTATATGGCTGGCCGCCGTCAGATATAGGTGTAACCGGGTTCTGCGGATAAGGCACCCAATCACCATTACCATTTACCTCGAAAAATATTTTACATCTCAGGTCAAATATCCCGCTGCCATCGGGGTTGTTGTTGTCGCTAAATAAGTTCCACAATGTACTTCCCATTCTTGCGCGGCTTTCCTGGTGAAAGAAGAAGCCTCGGCCGGCCCCATCTATGTCAAAGGATATACCCGGAATATTTGTTTGGTTAAGACCAACTACATCCGCCACCGGATCTGTTAACAGGGGCTTGGTGAGCGCATCAGCAATAATTGGCCCGGCATCCGCATTGTCCTTGTCATAAATAGTTAACGCGTAACGTAACCGGAGCGAGTTGGCGAATTTTATCCATTGGCCAATATTGTTCGCTAAAAGAAATTCGCCCGAACCAAACGAATACTGATTAGCATTATTATTGAAATGATTGACTGCCCATGTAAGATCGCTCAAACAGGAAAGATAAATTGCCTGCTGTTTATCATAAGGTACAGTAAGGTCTGCAGTAGACCCCGAAAATGCCCTTCCTGCTTTGAAGTAAGGTATATCGCCATACAAATTCGATAACTCAAGGGCCTGGTATGCCCTCAATACCTTTACCATGGCGATGGCATTGGTATAAGTCGCAGAATCGGAACTTGTTTGCATGGTATTAAGCATTTGATTCATAGCAGGCAGATTTGCATAGAATTCACTCCAGCTTGTTCCTTCTATAAAAGTAAAATCCGATACGGCATATACCGCGCCCAGTTGCGTAATAGGATATAGCCACCTTGCAGCTGCCCATTTACCTATATCTGCGTCGCGGTCGATATTTGCTCCAATGCCCACATAAAGCTGTGGCAATGTTGCTGATGCCGGGCCACTGTAGGGCGCATTTTCTTTCTGAAAATTTTTAGTACAGGAAGCAAGGGCCAAAGCAATAAGCACCGTCAGGGCCATTACTTCGATCCGTCGTTTTATATTAAGATGCTTTAACATAACTTTTCTTTTTTAATTTTAAAACCATATTAAAATCCTGCTTTTACAGAAAAACCGTAAGAACGCACACCAGGCAAGCCGCCGAACTGTATGCCCTGAACATTTCCGCTGCTAACAGTACTTTCAGGGTTGATCTTATCCGGTAAGGTGGTGAACAGGTAGAACAGGTTGCGGCCTATTAATGAAACCGATAGGTTTTGGAACACCTTGGTTTTTTCTACGAACTCTTTTGGCAGTCTGTAAGTAATAGATAGCTCACGCAATTTTCCCCACGAATCGTTAAATATTGAATTGCTGCGTACAATAGGGTCATTATCCCATGATTGATAATTGCCCGCATATTTCCACCATGAGTTCACAACATTGGTATTGGGCACATACTGGCCAGAAGGATTTAAAACCACACCTGGTAAAATAACACCCACATTTGCTTTGGTACCGTCGGGGAATGTATAAGGCAATCCGTGTCCATCCCTTTCATATACAGTTTCAGGCGCCATGCCTTGTCCCATTATCGTTGCATAATCTCCTGACCAGATCTGGCCGCCAATTTTAAAGTCGGTTAAAACATATAAGCTGAAATTTTTATAACGGAAATTTTGAGATATGCCGCCTGTTAATTTTGGCGTTGCATCACCTATCTTAACAATATTATCCGAAGTAGCATATTGTGCTCCAAGTACAGGCCCATTCCCTGTATTATAACCATCCGCATACACCAGGTTTACTATTTTCTGGCCATTTGGTGCATATTTATAGCCGTAGCCGTAAATGCTGCCGTAATTGTCGCCAACATCAACTTTCATAGTCACGCCATCAGGTCCAAACCATGAACCCAATTGAAGCGAATTAAGGCCTGGCTCTAATGCCACAACCTTATTTTGATTATGCGCTGCATTCACGGTCATGTCCCATGAAAAGTCCTTTGACTTAATTATTTTACCATTTACCGTTAATTCAATACCTCTGTTGCGCAAGGCTCCCGAGTTGATCAAAACACCATTAACGCCGGATGAAGCCGCTGTAGAAATAGTCAATATTTGATGATCCGAATAAGTATTATAATAAGTGAAATTTATATTTAAACGGTCATTAAAAAAGCCCAGGTCTGGCCCGATCTCAAAAGATCTTGACCGTTGTGGCTGTATATTGGTGGGATAGTTACCAGGAAAGTTCAAACCTGTTGAAAATCCTGGCGTGTTGTTACCAACGGGATTATAGATAAGCCCATTTTGATAGGGCAGGTATGCATTAGCGCTTTCCGCTTCGCTTATTCTTAATTTGCCGTAGCTTAGCCAGTCTTTTACCGAACCCAGGTCAAATGCGTCTGTAAATACAAAACTCAAGCTTGCTGACGGATAAAAATAGCTCCAGCGTGAGGGCCGCAAGGTTGACGACCAGTCGTTGGTTCCCGACAGATCT
>JBQCEA010000715.1:0-3415 GCA_051960695.1 Mucilaginibacter sp.
ACGAGGATAGTCCGATACAGTACATCCGTCAGCAATAACAGCAAAACCGAAATTACCAGCTGAAACAATACTGATCTGTTGATAATAAGATAAGCGATGATCGTAGTAACCGACAGTTGTGTCAGCACGTTCCACAGTTCCCAAACCAAATGTCCTGCATAAAAGCATTGCACAGCCGTACCTAAAATAAACAGTTCAAGTGCCCTGAAAAGGATATGCCCCCAATTTTGTTCCCACGTTATTCCCTTACGAAGTTTGTTATGGTAAGAAATGTACATACCCGTCCCGGCCATCGTCATGAAGGCAGGCTGTATCAGGTCCCATAAATGCAGGCCGTGCCAGGGATAGTGATCAAATTGATCCAATATGGTATCGAAGAAACCACCAACATGCAGATGCCGCAGAGATTCATAAACCGAACAGGATTCGGCAGCCAGGAAGATCATAATAAGGCCGCGCATCACATCAAGCGACAGCAGCCTACCGGCTTTTTGTGGAATAACGTTTTCCATCAATTGTGAAGGGTTAGCTGGTTTGTTAAAATAAAGTTAAAATTTCCGCAAAAACTTTAGCAATCGCAAATCATAAAAGCATCTTTTAATTTTCATGGCGATGATTATTTTTGCGGCAAATTTTAGATATGGCAGCAAAGCTTACAATAAACAGCAACGGGTCGGTACGCGTTGAAGGTGATTTTGAAATAGTAGATGCACAAGGCAACCAATATGGCCTGCAAGGCAGAACTTTGGTTTCTATTTGCCGTTGCGGACTTTCAGCAAACAAGCCTTTCTGCGACGGTTCGCATAAAGGTCATTTTGAGCATGATGCCCAGGCTTTTGACCTGCCTCCTAAAAAAGTGTAAGTAAGCCTAAGATTCTTTCGGGCCTTATTACACATTACCTTTTTTCAACTCCTCCACGGCATGTTTGGCTGCACGGGCAGTTAACGCCATAAAAGTAAGCGACGGATTTTGCGTACTGGTCGACACCATGCAGGCGCCGTCTGTAACAAATACGTTCTGACATTGGTGCATCTGGTTCCATTTATTCAGCAAGGACGTTTTAGGATCTTTACCCATGCGCACACCACCAACCTCGTGAATATCTAATCCCGGAGCTTGTTGCGTATCATGCGTAGTGATATTCTTGCACCCGGCAATATGCAGCATTTCTTCGCCCTGCGCCATAAAATCGTGCATGCTTTTGATGTCGTTATCATCATAATCAACCGACGTCTTCAACAACGGTATGCCCCAGGCATCTTTTTCGTCTTTGCTCAGGCTTACATGATTGGTTTCCTTCGGAATGGTTTCGCCCTGCATCTGCACGTATATTGCCCATGGGCCCGCTTCTGAAATGTTTTCTTTATACTCGCCGCCGATCTGTGGCCCATCCGTACCATGGCCCCAGCCCAGGCGGCCGACTGAATAAAAGGTCATATATCCACGCAAAAAATCCATTTCCTGTTTGCGCACATTCCGGAAGTTCGGCATCATAATAGCGCAAGGACGACGTCCGTAATAATATGAATCCAAATAACCATCCATGGTAGCCATCAGCGTACCGCGATAATTATGAAAAGCCACATATTTACCCAGCAAACCATTATCGTTACCCAAACCATTCGGAAAGCGTGACGAAGTAGAATTCAATAAAACCAGGTTGGTATTTAAACAGGCTGCGTTCACAAAAATGATCTTCGCAAAATACTCGGTCGCCTGTTTAGTATGCGCATCGATCACCCTCACTCCTGTCGCCTTGCCTTTTTGCTCATCGTAAATAATAGAATGCACTACTGAATCGGGCCTTATGGTAAGATTGCCGGTTTTCATAGCCCAGGGTAACGTTGATGAATTAGAGCTAAAATAACCGCCGAACGGACAACCACGTTCGCACAAACTTCGGGCCTGACACTGGCCACGCCCCTGCTGGCGGTGTATTTCGTTGGGTTTCGTGAGATGCGCGCAACGACCAATGATCACATGGCGGTCGCCATTATAATGTGCGTTTATTCGGGCACTCATATCCTTTTCAACTGCGTTCATTTCCCATGCCGGTAAAAACTCGCCATCAGGCAGTGTTTCAAGGCCATCGCGATTACCGGCAATACCCGCAAACCGCTCCACATGACTGTACCACGGTGCAATATCTTCATAACGGATAGGCCAGTCTACGGCAAAACCATCTCTTCCCGGCCCTTCAAAATCAAATTTACTCCACCGCTGTGTTTGCCTTGCCCATAACAGCGATTTGCCTCCCACCTGGTAACCACGTATCCAGTCGAATGGCTTCTCCTGTACATAAGGATGTTCCTTATCTTTCACAAAGAAGTGCTGGCTCGCTTCACTAAAAGCATAACATCTTTCAACAATAGGATTTTCTTTGACGACTGACACGGGCTCGTAGGTACGATGCGGAAAGTCCCATGGGTTTTTAAGCGCCGTGGGATAATCTTTCAGATGCACTACATTGCGCCCGCGTTCCAGTACGAGTGTTTTTAAACCATGATCGCAGAGTTCTTTTGCTGCCCAACCACCGCTAATTCCCGAACCGATAACAATGGCATCAAAGGTGTGTTGCTCTGCACCTTTCGAATTGATATTAGCCATAATTTGCAGATAGAATAATTGGTAATGTCAATGTAGAGCTTTTTCGGCAAATTGCAAGCATAAAAAAGCGCCGCTTTTACTCAAAAAACGACGCCGTAGTGTTTATTCTTCAAGAGATGCTGCTGAGCGATATTACTTAACCATGCGTATTGTCCAAAAATCATCCGAAAGATTAGCATCCATCAGATAATCATAAGGCATGGTAAAGTAGCCCTTTTGCCCCCAATCCGGCCCCCAACTGTTACGCACGATAAAGCGGCTTGAGCTGTCATCGAATCCTACTACCAGCACAGCATGGCCGCCAATCATTGTTTCGCCCTGGGCCGGCATGTCCAGTACACCGGTTTGGGCAACCTTCTGACTTTCAAAACTACTGTAAACTGTAAAGCCGATCACAAACGGATAACCGTCAGTCAGGCAGGCTTTCATTTGGTTAAGGTTTCGGGCAACCCTGTGGTATGAGGTCGCCGTATTTTGCAGCGCCTCTTTATAACATGCCTGGTATGGCTTAACGGCAAATTCGCTTATGACATACGGCCAGGATTCCTCGGAACATACACCCTGTTTGGCAACACTTTTTATACCGTCGCGTATCTGTGCCCCGCTGTCGGTGTTGATAGTATTTTCAATGGCCCGTTCATTATAATAAATAAACAACCTCGATGGCATAAAATCGGTCAATTTCTGTTTAAGCAATTCAAACTCAAAAGCCGCACCGATAGAGTTGGCCGTACAACTCCCCAATTGCCCCTGATCAGAAACCGGCGGGCATTGCGCAGTGAGGTCTACTTTTTGCGACAATGAGTT
>JBQCEA010000716.1:0-7383 GCA_051960695.1 Mucilaginibacter sp.
AAAATCTACCTGTGTATTATTAGAACGGGCCTGTGCCTTAAAAGTATGATAGCCGTTGTCGCCTACTGATAATACTTGTGTAATGTACTGGCCGCCGCCTTGTAAATAGGCTTTAAGTGCATTGTCATTCAGGGTTTTTACAAATCCCATCTCATCGCCGTTCCACTGCGAAACGTTATCAGCCATAAAAACGGCTTCTTCGCTTGCTGAACTGCTCGCGCTGGTGCCGCCTTTAAAACAGCCATTGAACTGGAATCCTGTCGCACTTTGGCCACCGTTTTGTTGCGCGGCATCAATGTCGGTGCTGCAATTGCCCAGGGGCACGCAGATACCGTTTGTGCCCGAGATGTCGTAAGGGCTGCCGTTGCAGGTACCCCAAAGGCTAAACGCGCTCTGGCCAAGCGACGCAAGCTGCTTCGACTTGGATAGATCAACATTCAGTTTGTTTTGAGGTTTTGGTGCGCTGTTGCTGCTGTCTTTTGAGCAACCAAAGCATAATGCCAGGATCAGGAGGGTACTTCCTGCAGAGTAATTGAATAATTTTCTCATAACTTTTAAAGATTTAAATAGGTTAGTAATTAAACCGAAGTTATTATTACCATTTAACTAATAATTACACTGGTTTCTCAATGTTGTACACTTATGTATCAAAGTGTTAGACTAAATTTTCAGATCGCTCAAATGATATATCCGTACGGTGGTTCATACTGATCATAATAGTTAATTTTTGCAGTAATTTTCATCGTTCCGATGGCCTTTTCAGACTTACACAAAGATTCAGGCCTCTTTATAGGTTGTGTTCCCTCTTTTTGGTATTGATCTTTCCTGATACACGGACCAGTGTATCACAATGGGATAATAGTGTAATCCTCAAATAGCTTCTCTGGGCTATCATTGCCCCCAAAACCAATTAATCACATTATGAGGAAAAAGATTTACACACGTTTTGTTTTAATGCTTTTTGCCTGTTTGATCACCATTACATCATTCGGGCAGCAGCAAAGACAAGTGACAGGTGTCGTTTCCGACCAACAGGGGATAACGATTCCGGGTGTCACAGTTCAGGTCAAGTCGACCGGTTTAAAAACGGCCACAGATATTAAGGGACGTTTCAAAATAAGTGTACCTGAAGGAAAGGTAGTACTTGTTTTCAGCTTCATCGGCATGCAGCAGCGCGAGGTATCTGTTGAGGCTAATCAATCCACTGTCGAGGTTTCAATGGAAGACGCTCAAAAGGATTTGAATGAAGTGGTGGTTGTAGGATACGGCGTTTCTAAAAAGCGCGACCTGACGGGCTCGGTTGCATCTGTAAAAGGTAATGAGCTTGTTAAAACCCCGGCTTCATCAGTTGACCAGCTGCTGGAGGGTAAGGTTCCGGGTATGCAGGTTATCAGCTTTTCGGGCCAGCCGGGAGCAGGCGCTACCATCCGTATACGCGGATTAGGCTCACGAAGCGATGCCAACCCGCTGGTTGTTATTGATGGTGTACCTTTCGGCGATGCCGGGAATATCAAGCAGGTGAACCCCGATGATATAGAGTCGATAGAAGTCTTAAAAGATGCTTCTTCAGCTGCCATCTATGGTTCACGTGGCGCTAATGGTGTCATCCTGATCACAACCAAACATGGAAAACCGGGAGAAGCCAGGATCACATTCAGTTCCTTGCTCACAGTATCTACCCTGGCAAACAAGCTGGACGTATTTCACGACCCGGTTGAGGCAGCAACGATTTCAAATCAGGCGGCCATCAATGGCGGGCAATTACCACTGTTTATTGGGCAGAACTACGGTGGAACTTATTTTCCATCTCTGGCAGAGTTGCGCGGCCTTGACACTTCTAAGGCCAAATGGCCCTATAATACAGACTGGGCAAAGTTGGTTTACCGCAATCCACTTTCACAAAATTATACGCTTTCTGCAGATGGTGGTACCGATAAAACCCGCTATTCTATATCCGGTAATTATTACAACGAGCAGGGGCTTTCCATCAACAACGGTTATAAGAAATATACAACCCGCGTTAACCTGGAGGAGAAGCTAAAACCCAATGTAACGTTAGGGATAAACGCTATAACAACCTGGACACAGAATTATGGACAAGGACTTTCTGTCGACCGTACCGTTGTTTTCCCTGCCTATAATCCCGACGGATCATATTTCCATATCGGCGCCAACGATTTTGGCAACCCATTGCAAATTGCCAATGAGGTGCTGAACAAAAGTAAGACCATTGACCTGCTCGGTACAGCTTATGTTAGCTGGGACATCATCAAAGGCTTGAATATCCGTTCACAGATCAGCGACACTTATGGAAATGCTGTCGGTGACAACTATCAGCCACGCGATGCAACTAATACTGGTTACTTGTTCCAGGGCTATGGCGATATCAACAACTATAATGGTGACCACCTGATCAATGAAAACTATTTAACATTTGACAGAACATTGGGCAGGGACCACCACCTGAATATAGTTGGAGGCTATACCTATGAAACTAATACAGTTCGCACATCTGATCTGCAAGGCGAAGGCTTTGTGAATGATATTTTGCAGGACGAAAATCTCGCAGGGGCAACTACTTATGTTATCAATAACGGATTAACACATACTGTTCTTGAATCTTTCATCGGCCGTGTCAACTATTCATATAAAAACCGGTACCTGGTTACATTTACCGCCCGCGACGACGGCTCCTCGGTATTTGGCACCGATAATAAATGGGGATTTTTCCCTTCAGGTGCGGTAGCCTGGAAAGTGAACGAAGAGGATTTTATGAAGGCGATTCCGCAGATATCTGAACTGAAGTTCAGGGCAAGCTACGGATTAACAGGTAACCAGGGAATCTCTCCTTATCAGTCGCTTTCGCTGTTAGGTACTTATAAATATTTTACTGATGGCGGCTTCCAAACCGGTTATGGCCCACCGTTCTACAATGACGGATCGAATGTAAACGGAAAAGTATTTAACGGCCTTGCCAACAATAGTCTTAAATGGGAAACTACCCGTCAATTAGATATCGGCTTTGACCTGGGCTTATTGAATCAGCGGATAACGTTGACAGCTGACTATTACTTCAAGCATACAACAGACCTGTTAAGGCAAAACCAGATAGCGCTGTCATCAGGCTATACCGTACAGGAAGTAAACGACGGAACAATTGATAATAAGGGACTTGAGCTTGCAGCGAATGCACAGGTGCTAAAGGGTACTTTCTCCTGGAACTTAGGTGCAAATTTTGCGCTTAACCGCAATAAGGTAATTGACGTGGGTGGCGGTAACGCCATTGAAGCAGCTCAAAGTGAAATAGAAGCCATCCGGGCGCCATTAAACTATTATATCACAGGCGAGCCTGCACTGGTATTCCTCGGGTATAAATTTAATGGTATTGTACAGCAATACGGTGGTACTAACCCTGTTGACGGAACAGCAGCAACGCCTGGCGATATTAAGTACATTGCTGGCGGCCCGTATCCTGTAGGCCAGGGTGAATACATTATTGGTAATCCTAACCCTAAATTTTATTATGGGTTTAATACGTCATTCCGGTATAAACAATTTGACCTGTATGCTCAGTTCTATGGTGTTTATGGCAACGATATTTTCAACTTTGATAAGTTTACGCCAAGTGCACAACTACAGGCATGGACACCAGATAACCCGACAAACCTTTATCCAAGTGTAAACTCAACCAGGGTGTATTATGCTTCCGATTGGTATGTGCAGAAAGGCTCGTACCTCAGAATTCAGAACGTGAATTTAGGTTACACTTTTAAGCCAGGAACAATAAAAGGGATCACTAACCTGAGGATCTACCTTTCTGGTGCTAACCTGTACACTTTCACCAAGTTTAATCCAAGTTTCGATCCAGAGGTGGGCGAGAACGGCCAGTTTAACGGCAGTTACCGCAAACCAAGACAGTTCTCTTTCGGAGCCAATTTAACCTTTTAATTCACCGGAAAATGAAAAGATTTAATTACATCCTTATAGCTTTAATGTCGGTCACAGCGCTGTCCTGCAAGAAAGCACTAATTGAAAAACCATACGGGTTTTTATCTACCACTAATTTTTACAAAACCGAGGCGGATGCAAATTCGGCATTGATATACGCCTATTCTATCCTGCCGGACCTGGACTACTATTCAAGGAACTTTATTACGCTTACTGAAACCCCGACCGAAGATATATCGATCGCCTCGGGTAAAAGCGCAGATGAGGTGCTTCTGGATAACCTGACCTTCACCGCCACAAACTCGGTGATCGATCCGGCCTACCAGTTTCCTTATGTCGGTATCAATCGCTGTAACCTGATATTGAAATATGTGCCTGCGATCACCAGTATGACACCGGCTGCAAAAAATGAGGTACTGGGAGAGGCTTACACATTAAGGGCTTTGCACTATTTCAATTTGGTAAGGCTTTTTGGTGCAGTGCCGCTGCATGTTGATCCTGTTGAAGATGCCAGCCAAACCTCGCTTCCAAAATCCAGCATACAAAAGATATACGATCAGATCATATCCGATCTGACCACTGCTTCAGGAATGATGGACCAGGTAAGAAGGGCTGGTCGCGTAAACCAGGTTGGCGCATGGGGTTTGCTATCAAAAGTGTACCTGACCCTTGCATCGTCTAAAGCTTCCGGCTCTCCTGGTTATGATTGGGTTAGCAATGCTGATGATATGTATGCAAACGCTGCCAAGTATTCAGGAATGGTAGTTAACAATCAAAGCACTTATGGACTCGATCCTGATCTTGTCGCCATCTATGACGTCAATAAGAAATCAGGCCCGGAACATATCTGGGACGCATCGGTTGACCGTACCGGCGCTACAGAAGGCGAGTATTCCAAGCTTCCGCTGATGTTTATGCCTAACCTTAACTTCAGGCTGGCCGACAGCACATATGTACCCGGCGGTTTCAATGAATTCTTGACAGAACCAGCATTGTATAACAGCTTTGATGCTAATGACAAACGCAAAAACCTGCTGATCATATCTAAAATATATGATGTTGGTGATGCAGGAGGTCATAAGGGGCCTTCCCAAACCTTAAACATAACCGATTCTTACTATCGTCCTTTCACCAATAAATTCAATGATTCGGGTTGGCAAACAGGGCAGCAAACCAGCTGTAATACGCCTATCCTCCGTTATTCAGACGTCTTGCTGATATATGCTGAGGCTGTAGGCCCAACTGCTGAGGGTTATGCAGCTATTAACCAGATCAGGAACCGTGCAGGTTTGGGAAATCTCGTTCCGGGCTTGAGTGTGGATGATTTTCGCTCTGCGGTATTACAGGAAAGATCATGGGAGCTTTGCTTTGAAGGAAACCGGCTATTTGACCTGAGGCGGACGCATAACATGGAAAACGTCCTGGTAACCAAATATGGCAAGACCATCACCGGTGACCCTTACTTCTTCCCAATACCTCAGGAAGAAGTTGACAAAAACCCCAATTTGAATAAATAACGATCAAAATTAAGAAGATATGAAACGTTTAAGTTATATACTGGTTCTGATGACCGCTATATTATCATCGTGCCAGAAAGACCCCGATGCAGGGATAAAAAGCCATGAAAGGGCGATCGAATCGTTCGCGCTCGGCAATGGCCTGGTGCAGATCGGCCCTGCGGTAGTTGACAGGGACTCTTCAAAAGTAACGGTAAAAGTGCTGATGCAGGCCGGAACTGATCTGAGCAAAGTAAAGCCAACTATTATTACCTCTTATAAATCTACTATTCAACCGGCTTCGGGCACCGTAGTTGATTTTGCGGACAATAACAACCAGGCAACCTATACGGTAACCTCAGAAACAGGTGAGAAGAGAAAATGGACCGTTGTACTGGAGCCATTCTCTGAAAGCCTGCTTGGAACATTTGCCATCCAGGACCTGACCGTTTATGGTGGAACCGGGCCGGAATATGGCGGTGGCGCTGTGTTTGATCTGGCATCTAAAAATGTATGGGGCACTAACGGTCCTAAAGCTGAAGAAGATAATACACTAACCTTTACTTATACCGGTGTAACCGCTGACGGCAATACCTATGGTACTGTTGTGAATGATGCAGGCCCTGATGGTCAGTATGCCAACTTCATATTTACCCAAAACCCGCAAACTGATGTGAATAATATTTACCGGGTGATCCCTGAAGGCACCGCGAAATGGACGCATGATTACACCCATAATGTCGTGATTTTCACTTTTGCCGACGGTTCTACCACTACCTGCACTTTTAATGGCGCGGGAACAGTGAGCCTGGGCAACGGCCTGAGCAAAACCATTACGGATAATGCCTTTACATTCACATTGAGCAGTGCTGATGACTGGAACGACATCTATTCGGATTACGACAAGATCGTAAGGCGGCCGCGAATGCTGTGGATAGATGTAAAAAAGTCTAATTAATGATCTAAAACAACAACATGAGTTGATTACTAACCGCTCCCTGGCAAATAGCTGTCAGGGGCGCGGTTTAGTTATTTCTAAGACATAATAACATGATGAGTAAACTTATAACCAGTTCATTATCGCTGATCGTTGCCGGGGCGTTAACCGTGTTTTCCTGTTCAAAAAGTGAAAGCACCGATACATCACATCCCAAAACAGATACCTCAAAAACTAACCCTGTCCCGGTTGATACTCATTTCCAGATGCTCAACTATCTGTATAAGATCTCGGGTACAGGCACGGTATCAGGTATTCATAACCGGGAACCTAATTCAACCCCGGAAGTTTGGACCGACCAGATCTATTCAGTAACCGGCAAATATCCCGGGCTTTGGAGCGGAGATTTCCTGTTTGAGCAGGACAATATTGATAATCGGCAAACGATGATAAACGAAGCTATTGCGGAGTGGCACAAGGGCGCATTGATCAATTTGATGTGGCATGCCTGTAACCCGGCGCTTAGTGAGCCTTGCGGTTATGATTCTAACGGTGTATTGAGCCACATGACTGATGACCAGTGGAACCAGCTGCTTACTGATGGCACACCGATCAATACCAAATGGAAGATGATGATGGACGAGGTATGTTTTTACCTGCAGCAGTTAAAAGATCAGAATATAGAGGTTCTTTGGCGGCCGCTGCATGAGATGAACCAGGGAAGCTTTTGGTGGGGTGGACGGCCAGGAGAAAATGGCACCCGCAAATTATACCAGATGATGCATGATTACATGACCAACAACAAGGGCCTGACCAACCTGATATGGATATGGGATCTGCAGGATTTTAGCACCCTCAGCAGTGATGTGAGCGCTTATAACCCCGGCAGCCAATATTGGGATGTGGCGGCTTTGGATGTTTATGACGGAACTGGCTACACAATGACTAAATATAATACAATGGTTACTGCCGCCGCTGGAAAACCTATTGCTATAGGCGAAT
>JBQCEA010000717.1:0-2776 GCA_051960695.1 Mucilaginibacter sp.
GATTATATCTCGGCCGAAGCTGATCTGAGGAGTGCAAAACGCACTTTTGAATCTACCCAGGACTTGTATAAAAGCGGCCTTGCTTCGCAAAAGGATTTTGAAGATGCACAATCTGATTATCAAAAAGCCATTGCCGAAAATAAGCGGGCAAGCGCTGTGGTAGGTATCAATAAAAGTAACGACCAGGGCTATTTGATAAAATCGCCTATATCTGGTTTTGTGATCGAGAAAAACCTGACTGATAATATGCAGGTGAGAACGGATAATAATACCAACCTGTTTACCATCGCCGACCTGTCAGACGTTTACGTGCTTATCAATATTTATGAATCGGATATTGCCAATATACAGGTTGGCGACCCTGTAAAGATCACCACGCTCTCGTATCCTGATAAAGTATTTACAGGCAAGATAGATAAGATATATGATATGCTTGACCCGGACGATAAGGTGGTTAAAGCAAGGGTGAAGATCGCAAACCCCGGTAATAAGCTTAAGCCCGAAATGTTTGCCAGCGTGACCATAAAAGCCAAATCAGGTGAAGACCTGCCGGTGATAAATGCCAACGCTTTAATATTTGATAATGATAAATATTATGTGGTAGTGGTTGACGGGAAAGCCAAGGTGCATGTACAGCCAATAGATATTGCTAAGCGGGTTGAGGACAGGGCATATATAAAAACAGGCCTAAAGCCCGGCGACCGTATAGTAGCATCAAGGCAGCTATACCTTTTTGAATCATTGAAGGATTAACAAACCCATCAGCACTAATTGAATAACACAACATTTCGAAATCGAAAATTCGGAATCCGAAATAAGACCAAATGAATCGATTCATAAAAGCAGTATTAGCATTCGCCCTAAAGAATAGGTATTTCATATTCTTTGTTACGGCCCTGATGGCTGTGGGTGGCTACATCAGCTTCAAAAATATCAGTATTGATGCTTTCCCTGATGTAACCAATACATCGGTAACTATTATTTCGCAATGGCCGGGACGCAGTGCAGAGGAAGTTGAAAAATTTGTTACTCGTCCGCTGGAAATTGCCATGAACCCTGCCGAGAAGAAGACCAGTATCCGGTCGTCATCATTGTTCGGGCTGTCGGTTGTAAAAATAACTTTTGATGACGATGTAGATTATGCCTTTGCCCGTTTGCAGATCAATAACCACATAGGCGACGCCAATTTGCCTGATGGCGTTAATCCATCCATCGAGCCACCTTACGGGCCAACGGGCGAGATATACCGCTTTACTCTTGCCAGTAACCATAAATCTGTTCGTGAGTTAAAAACTCTGGAAGATTGGGTGGTTGAGCGGGAGATCAAATCAGTTCCGGGTGTTGCCGATGTGAACAGCTTTGGCGGCGAAGTAAAAACCTACCAGATCACCGTTGATCCCCAAAAAGCACTGCAATATGGCGTTTCCGCACTGGAGTTGTATGATGCTGTTTCCAAAAGCAACGTCAATGTTGGTGGTGATGTAATAGAACAAAGTGGCCAGGCCTACGTGGTACGCGGTATAGGCCTGCTCAATAATATCGACGAGATCAAAAATATCGTCGTTAATAACGTAAAAGGTACCCCTATTTATGTAAAGACCATTGCCGAGGTTACGGAATCGGCCTTGCCAAGATTAGGACAGGTGGGGCGCGACCGTGACCCGGATGTGGTTGAAGGTATCGTAGTAATGCGTAAAGGTGAGAACCCAAGCGAGGTGATCAAGGCCCTGAAAACAAAGCTGCATGATCTGAATACAAATATCCTTCCGGAGGATGTCAAGATCGTGCCTTTTTATGACCGGGAGGACCTGGTGAATTTTGCTACCCATACGGTACTGCATAATATGTTCGAGGGTATCATCTTCGTAACAGTCATCGTGTTCCTTTTCATGGCCGATTGGCGCACCACACTCACCGTTTCGCTCATCATACCGCTCTCATTGTTGTTTGCATTTATCTGCCTCAAGCTAAAGGGCATGTCGGCGAATCTATTGTCGATGGGTGCTATCGACTTTGGTATCATTATCGATGCGGCAGTGGTGATGGTAGAAGGCATCTTTGTGGTGCTTGACCACCGGGCGAAAGAAGTGGGGATGGAGAATTTTAACCGTCTCAGTAAGCTCGGCATGATCAAAAGGGCTTCCATGGTGAATGGTAAAGGTATATTTTTCGCCAAACTGATCATCATCACCGGCCTGCTGCCTATTTTCAGTTTCCAGAAAGTAGAAGGCAAGATGTTTTCTCCACTGGCCTGGACGCTGGGCTTTGCCCTGTTAGGCGCATTGATCCTTACTTTCACTTTTGTACCGGCCTTTACCAGTGTATTGCTCAATAAAAATGTAAAAGAAAGGTATAATGTATTCGTCGAGTTCATCACCAAAATATCGATGAGCATCAATGCGTGGTGTTTCCGGTTCCGTAAACTGATGGTGCCATTTACCATTCTTACATTATTGATCTGCCTCGCCAGTTTTAAACTGCTGGGAACCGAATTTTTGCCAGAATTAAATGAAGGCGCCATCTATGTGCGTGCAACCGGGCCATTAAGCACGTCACTGGAGCAATCGGTGAAGCTGGCTAACGAAATGCGCAAAATATTCCTGAGTTTCGATGAAGTAAAACAGGTACTATCGCAAACCGGTCGGCCAAATGACGGCACCGATGCTACAGGCTTTTACAACATTGAATTCCACGTTGATATTTATCCTGAAAGCCAGTGGAAACGCAAGGAAACCAAAGAGGAACTGATACAAAGGATGCAGGAAAAACTGAAATT
>JBQCEA010000718.1:0-2261 GCA_051960695.1 Mucilaginibacter sp.
AAACCGGTTATGAAACTACACTTCATTGTATCAAAATTGGCAACCATAATAGCCGCTCTTTTATTACTGATGTCACACTCGAACAATGTGATAAGACCAATATACTTGACGAGGGGGTGGTTTCTTACCGGGAAAGGAAAACCAATAGTCGTAAATTTTAAACCATTCACTCATGAAGAAGCTATTCACAGCCTGCCTTATGCTGGCTATCATCCAACTCACTTTTGCCGGGTTGGCACAAGCACAACTTACTTCGCTGCCAAACGGCGGCAACAAACGGGCCTCAGTAAGCGAGGGCATCGGTGTTACCAATGTAACCATCACCTACAGCAGGCCCGGGGTTAAAAATCGCGAGGGACATATATGGGGAGGATTGATCCCCGTAGGCTATGTCGACCAGGGTTTTGGTCCGTCAAAAGCGGCACCGTGGCGTGCGGGTGCCAATGAAAATACCACTATCGAGTTTTCGACCGATGTAAAGATCGAAGGACAGCCATTACCGGCCGGAAAATACGGGTTTTTCATTGCCTATGATCCAAACGAATGCACACTGATCTTTTCTAAAAATTCGACCTCCTGGGGCAGTTTCTTTTATAAGCCTGACGAAGATGTTTTGCGCGTAAAAGTAAAACCTGTACCTGCTGATAAAAGCGTGGAATGGTTGAAGTACGAATTCACCGATGAAACACCATCCAGCGCTGTAGTTGCACTGCAATGGGAAAAACTTGTGATCCCGTTTAAGATAGATGTAGACGTAGTAGGCACCCAACTGGCATCATTCAGAAGAGAGCTGCGCAGTGAAAAAGGGTTCAGCTGGGAAGCCTGGGACCAGGCAGCATTGTATTGTGCGCAAAACAAAATTAATTTGGATGAGGCATTGATGTGGGCCGATACAGCTACCAGTGTAAACTTTGGCGGCGACAAGAGCTTTACCGCCTGGAGTACTAAGGCAACTATACTGGACGCCTTGGGTAAAAATCAGGAGGCAGCTGATGTGATGAAGAAAGCATATCCCTATGGCAACATGAACGAGTTATATTTCTATGCACGGGGTCTTACACGCATGAAAAAAGGCCAGCAGGCTTTAGAAGCATTCAAGGTTGCCTATGACAAATATCCCGACAAGTTCCTGACAAATGCTGGTATGGCTCGTGGTTACTCGGCAGTTGGTGATTATAAAAAGGCCCTGACTTATGCATTGAAGGCTCAAGTGCAGGCACCAGACCCGGCTAACAAGAATATCGTGGATACGTTCGTGAAAAAATTACAGTCCGGAGAGGATATCAATTAAAATAAATCAACTAAATCTCAGCATATCTAAAATATGAGAACATTTTTAAAATGGGTTGTACCGGGTATCACGGTGCTCTGTACAGCCCTTTCTGCTTTTAGCCAGGACATTATCGCCCCAAATGCACAACCCAAAGTTTTTTCGCAGGAAAGTGTAACCGCTACCGCTGATCAGTCTGTAGCTGCCTTTATGCCTGATGAAAAAACAGTATACATCGCCGACGGTCAAACCATTGTTATTTCTAAAAAAGTCAAGGGAAAATGGACAAAACCAATAGTTGCACCATTCTCGGGGCAATGGAAGGATTGGGACCCGGCAATGAGTCCTGATGGTAAGCGGCTGATCTTTGTATCTAACCGCCCGTTGGAAACCATGCCACAGGACAAGCCGCAAAAAGACAATCATCTTTGGTATGTAGATAACATTTCAGGCGATAATTGGTCGAAACCTAAACACTTCGATGAGCCTGTAAATGCCGCTGGCTTTAATGATTATGGTCCGTCTGTTAGCGAACTAAAAACCATCTGCTTCTGTTCGCGTAACCGCGATGGGAGTAAAGGGATGCGGGGTTATTATGTAAAGTGGCTCGGCGACCATTATGACAAGCCCAAAATGCTGGCATTGAATGGCGATAGTGAGATATATGATCCGTTCATAGCGCCTGATGAACGGTATATCATCTTTGTAAGCAACGGCGATCTTTACATCAGCTACCACAAAGGCGATGGTTGGTTGCAAGGGAAGAAACTTGGGCCGCAGGTTAATAACGGCAAAGGAAATAGCGACCCTTATATCTCGCCCGATGGTAAAACGCTGTACTACTCACAGGACAAGGCGCCGGGTATTATGATGATACCGGTTCATATACCGAAGTCAGTCGATTAAACACTTTTCAGTCTAAAACTGATGCAAATGGATATTCTGATCATCATTGGTTTACTGATATTGGGCTGTTTATTAAAACTGCTCT
>JBQCEA010000719.1:0-10811 GCA_051960695.1 Mucilaginibacter sp.
TTTACTCCATTAATGATGTACGATTGCAGGCCGAACTTTTCAGTAAATACTTGCACGATCACGCCGCTTTCGCCGTAGTCGGTGGTTTTAAAAACGATGCCACGTGTTTTATGCAGCATGATGCATATATAAAAGTATTTTGGGCAAAAAGATGATGGCCCCGATGACCAAAGCTGTAATTGCCGTAACTAATACAGCCGCGGCGCACATATCCTTTACGTGACCTATGCGTTGATTATATTCTGGCGAAACAATATCGCAGAATATTTCAAGCGCGGTATTAAATAGTTCGGCTATTAAAACCATCCCAATACACAGGATGATCCATAGCCACTCAGTGCCGGTGATGTGCAGTGCGTAACCCAGGTAAATGGCTATTATCGCGAGAACCAAATGAACGCGGAAGTTAAGCTGCGTCCGGCAAGCATACCATAATCCTTTGAGCGCATAACCGAAACCGCGTATGAATTTATTCATATCAGCAAACTTAATTTAAATGTCTTTTATTTTGATAAGGAGTATGAAATCTTATGCAGTACTTTATACGTTAATAAAAGTCTTCCTAACTTTCGCTTCTAAAACATTCGCTTATGGATCTCAAACTTAAAGATAAAGTCGCTCTTGTACTTGCTGCCAGCAAAGGGCTTGGCAGGGCCATAGCCACAACGTTATCAGCCGAAGGCGCTAAGGTTGTGATCAGTTCCCGCAATCAGGCCGATCTCGACAAAACTGCTGCTGAAATAAATAAGCAAACAGGTAACGAAGTACTCGCTATTGCGGCAGATGTTTCTGATGCAGAACAGGTAACGCAATTGATCAAAAAAGTAGGTGATACCTTTGGCCGCATAGATATTTTGCTGAATAATGCCGGCGGGCCTCCATTTGACAAATTTGAGAATTTTGATGACGAGCAATGGCAGCAGGCTTTTGATTTAAACCTGCGCAGTTTTGCACAAACCAGCCGGGAAGTGTTGCCCTATATGAAAAAAGCAGGAAGCGGCCGGATCATTAATATTATCAGTGGTTCGGTAAAATCGGTGTTGAATAATTCGGTTTTGTCAACTGCTATGCGCATGGGCGTGGTAGGCATGGCTAAACTAATGGCGGACGAATTTGGGTCATATCAGATCACGGTAAACAATGTGGCGCCGGTATTAATACTGACAGACCGAATTAAAGACACCTTACCAAAAGATATAGATGTTGAGCAGGCTTTAAAAGAGAAAGCTAAAAATATTCCTGCAGGCCGTATTGGTAAGCCGGAAGAACTGGCTGCGCTGGTTGCTTTTTTAGCTTCGGAACAAGCGGCTTATATCAGCGGAACAACCATACAGGTTGATGGCGGCGCAAGCCGGGCTATATTTTGAGAAAAGGAATCACTTTAAGGCAAGATCACTATAAACAGGGTAATGGTCTGACAGGCGCTTCTCAATGATGTTATAATCCAGGATGTCAAATTGTGGTGTTGCCATAATATAGTCTATCTGGTAATTCGGAAAGCTGCCATTATAGGTGCGTCCCCAGCCTGAGCCTTTTTCTATAAAAGCATTCTTTAATCCTTTGCACATCTGATTTACGGCGAATGAAGTGGGTGTATCATTAAAATCTCCGGCAATAATGTATGGGTAGGGACATGTTGCGGTGTGCTCTTTGATTTTGAACACCTGTTCGCTCCTTTTCAGGAATGCGCTTTTAAGCTTGGTCCCTAATCGTTTTGCAGAACCGACTTCGGGCTTCCCGGCTTGTGATACGTTGTTTAGATAACGGTAATCTTCCGGATCAAAATGAATGGACTGCAGGTGAACGCTATATACCCGGAAAGTTTTCTTGCCCTTCTTAATATCAGCATAAATACATTGGTTCTCGCTTGCGCGGTCAGACAATTGTACCAATCCATGGGCAATTATGGGATATTTGGAAAACAATGCCAGGCCAATGGATTCGTACATATTTTCGCGGACGGTCACAAAGTAATAGTTGGTGCAATTCAGTATTTTCTGGATAGAATCAAGCATGTCATACTGACCGCGGTTGCGTGTATAAAATTCCTGGAAGCCAATAATATCCGGCTGCTGCTCATTAATGATCTGCAATATCTCGTGCTTGGTAGGTATATCGTTCTTTGACCCATAGCGCTTAAAACTATGCACATTGTAGGTCATCATCCGTACCTTATCCAATCCGGGAGTATAATTTTCGGCCGACTGCGAACGCAGACCGAGGTTTTTATTCAATACTTTCCAGCCGATGGCAATGCAGAGCACGGGCAAAAAAAGCCACCAGCTTCGCCGCAGCAACCAGTAAACAACCATAACCACATTTGCCACCAGCAAGTATGGGTACGCCAATCCGAAAAATGCTATAGGCCAAAACGTTGTGGGATTAGCGATGGGTGCGAGGTAGCTAACCAGCAATGCTGCACAAAGGCCAAAATTTATCCAAAGGAAGAATTTATCGGCAAGATTTAGTCCTCTTTTAGCCTTCATTATCCTTACTGGCCCTGAATAATATTTCTTTTTCCTGTTTGCTTAGGCTATCATAGCCCGATTGCGAAATTTTATCTAAGATACGGTCTATTTCTTCCTGTCGCGGCTTATTGGCGGAATTTTTAGAATAATTTTTTGAGGTGACTTTCAATTTTGACCGTTTACTGAACACTTTGCTCAGGAAGCCAACCATATCATAACCACGCTGTAATTGTTTAATGTAAATAAATCCGAACAATGCCCCGCCGAGGTGAGATAACTCGCCGCCGGCATTAAAACCTGTGATGCCTAAAAAGTCGAGTATTACATAAAATATAGCTATCCATTTCAGCTTTACCGGGCCTATCAATATCAGGTTAAGGCTGTAATCAGGTAATAAAGTGGCTGTAGCTACGATAATAGCCATCACACTTGCCGATGCACCTACAACAGTGCTGCCCTCAATAAGGCCGGGCTGCTGGTTAAACAGCGGAAGGATATTATAGAACAGCACGAAAAAGAGTGCCCCGGTTAACCCGCCCAACAAATACACACCAATGGTGCGTTTATTGCCTAAATATTCTTCAAATATTTGTCCCATCCAGTAAAGCCAAAGCATGTTGAACAGGATATGGAAAAACCCCGCATGCATAAACATATATGTAATTGGCGTCCAGAAACGGTGCAGTAGTTTAGGAAGATATGAAGGCAGGCTCAGATATTCATTAGCATATAACAGAATAGCACTGTGGCCTGTGAAAAGCTGCTCGAAAACAGCCGGTATATTGATAGCTAAAAAGACAATAATGTTGATCCATATCAGCAGGTTTACCCTGCTGCCCGAGCGGAGCATTTTGTATTGTATATTTTGCCAAAGCGTACTCATCACGATCAGTTTTTAGGAATAACGCATAAGAGTTAAAAAAAGTTGTTCGGCCGCCGTATGTTCCAGATCTTTATCATAATAAAGCCGAATAATGCACCGCCCAGGTGCGCGAAGTGGGCAACGTTATCGCCGCCATACTGGCTTACTCCAAGCCATATTTCAATCAGGATATATACCGGCACAATATATTTAGCTTTTACAGGTATCGGTATGAAAAATATGAACAATTCCATATTAGGGTACAGCATCCCAAATGCTACCAGTATGCCAAATATGGCACCGGAAGCACCAAGTACCGGAGTGTTATAAATATCGAATAATTTTTGGGCGTTAGCACCATATTCAAGGTAAGATGATTCCAATTCCGGGTGTGATATAGTTATAGTGCCCGTAATAGCATGGACCTCAACAGCTTGTACGACCATTTGGAGCAGGATAGCACCTATCCCGCAAATAAAATACAGGTTGAAAAATTTTTTGGAGCCTAAACTGTATTCAATTATAGGCCCAAACATGAACAGCGCGAACATATTAAAAAATATATGTTCCCAACCCCCATGCATAAACATATAAGTTATAATCTGCCAAACCCTGAAATGTGGTGAATTAAAATAATAAACGGGCAGCCAAGTCATCATTCCTAAACGGTCGCCCAGTACAAGGGTGGCAATAAAGAATATGATATTAATAATAAGCAGGTTTTTTACAACCGGTGTTATATTGGCGAAGGGAGACTGCCTGTATGCATTCATAGTTTGTGTGTCTGTCTTATTTTTCGAACCTTTCGGCTAATTCTGCTAAAGTAAAAGTACTGATGATGGGCTTTCCATTTAATGCAATATTAGGCATCTGGCAGGCAAAAAGCTGATCTATCAGCAAATTCATTTCCTCTAATGATAACTTGACGCCAATTTTGATGGCTGCGTTACGTGCAAGTGCCCTTGCCAGGTTATCACGTTTATCTAACTTCAATATCGAAAGGTTGTTTTTAAAACCCTCCAGCAAGTGTTCAAGCAGCGCATGCTCAGTAATATTCCCAAGATCGGCAGGTATGCCTTCAACCACTACAGTGTTTTTGCCGAATTCGCGTATATCAAAACCCAGCGCGCGGATGTCTGGTAAAAGCTCTTTTAACAATTCAAAGTCGCCGCCGTTCAATGTCACCGACTGCGGGAAAAGACTTTGCTGACTGGTGCCTGAATGGTTTTCCAGTTGCAGCAAAAATCGCTCATATAAAATACGCTCATGCGCTGCCTGCTGATTGATCAGCATAAAACCTGATTTTATCTGTGACAGGATGTAGCGGTTATGTACCTGGAACAATTGCCGTTCGCTTGGTTTGCTTACATCCTGGTCCTCAACCGAAACGGTTTTTTCGATATCCATTTCCTGCTGGATCACCGTTTCGCGCTTGCTGATCTCATACAGCGTATCCCAGTTTTGCGGAATAGGTGTTTTTCGATGCTCACCCACATTGCGCAGGAAGGGTATCTCGCGGTCAATATCCTTCTTTTCGTTCGCAAACGGGTTAAAATCCGGGTTAAAGGAGATGGTCGGCTGTACAATCTCCTCCATAGGTTTTGGCGTGATCAAATGCCCGATGCTGTTCTCCTGGTCAAAGTCGAGTGTTGGAGTGATGTTGTATTTGCCCAGTGCCCGTTTTACGGCAGATCGGATAATAGCATAGATCGATTTTTCGTCCTGGTATTTAATCTCGGTCTTAGTAGGATGTACGTTGATGTCGATCTTAGAAGGATCAATGTCGATAAAAAGCACATACAGCGGGAAACTCTCTTCAGGTAGTAGTTCTTCAAAGGCCGTTAAAACCGCGTGGTTTAGATAAGCATCGCGGATATACCGGTTGTTCACAAAAAAGAATTGCTCACCGCGTGTTTTTCGGGCGAATTCAGGCTTGCCTACATACCCCCGTAATTTAATAATAGATGTATCTTCCTCAACCGGAACTAAACGCTGGTTATAATTATTGCCGAACAGGTGCACAATGCGCTGCTTTAGCGCTGTGGCAGGTAAATGATATACTTCCTGCCCGTCGTGGTGCATGGTGAAAAATATCTCCGGATGGGCCAATGCCACACGTTGAAACTCATCGACAATGTGGCGCATTTCAACCGGGTTGCTTTTCAAAAAATTCCGCCGGGCAGGCGTATTGTAAAATAAGTTTCTTACAGAAATAGAAGTGCCTGTATTAGCGGAGCATGGCTGCTGGCTTACCACCTCAGAGCCTTCAATAGTAATGCAGGTACCCAGCTCATCCTCGTGTCGGCGGGTTTTCAGTTCGACATGCGCAATGGCCGCTATTGAAGCCATTGCCTCTCCGCGAAAACCCATGGTACGGATGGCGAAAAGATCTTCGGCTTTGCGTATTTTGGAGGTAGCATGCCTTTCAAAGCACATGCGGGCATCGGTCACACTCATGCCGCATCCGTTATCGATCACCTGTATCAGCGATTTTCCGGCATCCTTCAATATCAGTTGTATCTTATCGGCACCTGAATCTATTGAATTTTCTACTAGCTCTTTTACCGCAGATGCAGGCCGTTGCACCACTTCGCCGGCGGCTATTTGGTTAGCTACTGAATCTGGTAAAAGCTGGATGATATCTGGCATTGAGTAAGTTTCCTTCGTTAGTCCGCTGTAGTATTGAACGCGGATATTTCAGCCGCTAAATTAAATATTTGAGGTCATAACTTTATGCTTTTCAAAACAGCATATCAGGGTGAACTATGAAAATTTTAAACCTCACTGGTTGTTATTTGTTTACAAAAGGGATTTTAATAAATACAACAAAAGGTTGCTGCAATAATTTAATATTTGGATACTTGTAAATCTTTCTTGTCCCTATCTTCTATGAAAAAACTTTTGCCACTGCTCCTGCTGTTCGCCGTTGGGTGTTCACAGCAGGACTATAATGCAGACCTGCTTGTAAAAAATGCCATAGTTTACACGGTCGACAGCAACTTTTCAACAGCTAATGCATTTGTGGTAAAGGCAGGCAAAATTATAGCTGTAGGTAATGATGACACGCTTGAGAAAAAGTATAAAGCCCACTCGGTGATCGATGCGGAAGGTAAAGCCGTTTATCCAGGTTTTATCGATGCGCATTCTCATTTTTACGGATATGGATTAAGCTTGCAGGAAGCCGACCTGGTGAATACCAAAAGCTGGCAGGAAATACTGGATAGCGTAAATACTTACGCCAGACGTAACCCCGAAGGATGGATCATTGGCCGCGGTTGGGACCAGAACGCCTGGAAAGTGAAAAAATTTCCGACTAAGGACCAGCTTGATAAGATGTTCCCGGTGAGGCCGGTGGTTTTAACCCGGATAGACGGGCACGCTGCCATTGCTAACCAGGCAGCATTGAATATTGCCGGGGTTAAATCTGGTCAAACCGTTAACGGTGGAGAAATAGAAACCGTAAACGGAAAGCTTACTGGCATTTTGATTGATAACGCCGTAGGCATTGTTACCCGCAAAATGCCCGGCCCAACAGATGATGTTACTCAAAACGCATTTCTGGATGCTCAGAAGAATTGCTTTGCGGATGGGCTGACCACGGTATCTGATTGCGGCCTGCCTTACACCATGGTAAGTACCATTGCCGAATTACAGCATAAAGGCCTATTAAAAATGCGCTTGTATGTGTTGCTTGCAGACAGGCCGGAGAGTTACGATTATTTGTTTAAGCGGGGAGTATTTAAAACTCCCGGATTGGATGTGCGGGGTTTTAAAATGTATGCCGATGGTGCATTAGGCTCTCGTGGAGCATGTTTATTGCAGCCTTATAGCGACCAGAAAAACTGGCACGGGTTTTTATTAAGCAGCCCGAAACACTTTGCTGAAATAGCCCAAAAAGTTTACGATAAAGGCTTTCAATTATGTACACATGCTATTGGCGACTCGGCTAATCGCGTGATACTGAAAATATACGCAAGTGTGCTGAAAGGCAAGAACGACCGTCGCTGGCGTGTAGAGCATGCGCAGGTATTGTCGCCTGATGATATTCATTATTTCGGCGATTATAACATCATCCCATCAGTACAACCCACACATGCCACCTCTGACATGGTTTGGGCGGTAACACGCATTGGTGAACAAAGACTTAAAACCTCCTATGCCAATAAGCAGTTATTAGAACAGAACGGATGGCTGCCATTAGGTACCGATTTCCCTGTAGAAAATATCAATCCTATCTACACGTTTTATGCTGCGGTTGAACGGAAGGACCTGCATGGTAACCCGCCCGGAGGTTTTCAGCCTGAGAACGCGCTAAGCCGGAAAGAGGCTTTAATGGGAATGACCATTTGGGCGGCAAAGGCCCAGTTTGAGGAGAAAGAAAAAGGCAGTATTGAACCTGGCAAGTATGCCGATTTTGTGATATTAGATAAAGACATCATGAAAATAAAAGGCTCGGAATTGCCGGGGGTGAAAGTATTACGTACCTATGTAAATGGAGAAAAAGTATATGAGAAAAAATAAATGGGGATTTTATACGCTGGTTTTATCTGGTTTTATTTTATTCAATTCGGCGTGTGCACAAAATCCGCCATTTTTAGGTCAGGCTTATGTACATGAAGAAAAACTGGTTGAGGAATCGACTGTATTATTAAACAACCAGCAGCAATTGATCCCCCTTGCCGATCTTGGTGAACTGAAAATTGCAAGTGTCCATTTTACATATCAATATGCAGCCGCCTTTGACAGCCTGCTCAATAAATATACTGATGTAAAATCATTCAGTGGTACTGATTACGTCAGTATAAAAACCCTGGGCGATCTGGATTACGATACCAAAAATTATAATACGCTTATTGTGCAGGTTAATGATGCCGATATATCCAATCAGCAGATAATTGGATTTATTAATGATAACAAAAAGATCAAAAATGTGATCGTAGCGTTCTTTGGCGATGCCAATAACCTGCCTCGATTGGATAATGTTAATGCGCCTATTATCTGGTCATCAAGGCCATCACAGGTGTCGGCATTTTACAGCGCGCAGGCCATTTTTGGCGGGGTGTCTATTGATCAAAATCTCAAAACCAACTATACACCAAAGTACCATGCCGGTTCGGGTTTTATGGTACAGAAGAAGCGCTTGCAGTACACGGTTCCAGAAGAGGTGGGTATAAATTCGGCCAATCTTACCGAGATCGATAATATTGCTGACGAGGCCATACGTAACCATGCAACGCCGGGCTGTGTGGTTTTGGTAGCCAAAGATGGCAAGGTGATATTTAACAAAGCTTATGGCTATCACACTTATGACCGCACGCAACCTGATAAGCTTAATGATATTTTCGACCTGGCTTCAGTTACCAAAGTATCGGCGACTACTATGGAGGCCATGCGTGTGTATGAGGAGGGCCGTTTAAATCTCGATTCGACCATAGGAACATATATCCCGATGGCAAGGCACACCAATAAAAATACCCTCACGATAAGGGAGTTGTTACTGCACCAGTCGGGCCTGATACCGGATATCCCTACGTACGAGAAATTAAAACCGTCGGACATTAGTTCAGACTCATCAGCAGCATACCCAAACAAGATCGTGGACCATTATTTTTTGCGCAAAGATTATTTCAGAGATGTAATGTGGGCCGATATGCTTAATTCGCCGGTAAAAACCCGCGGACAGTATGTGTACAGCGACCTGAGCATGTGTTTCATGAAAGAGATATTGGAAACCATAACGGCTACACCACTAAATGTATACGTGCAGGATAATTTCTATAATCCCCTGGGAATGCAAACTGCAGGCTTCCTGCCTTTGAACCGTTTCCCGAAAGACAGGATTATCCCTACAGAGGATGACCGTGCATTCAGGCATACCCTGCTGATCGGTTATGTACATGACCCTACTGCAGCTATGTTATCGGGCGTTTCAGGCAATGCGGGTTTATTTGCCAGTGCCAATGACCTGGCTATTTTGTACCAGATGATATTAAATCATGGCTCTTATGGAGGTGTGCAATATTTTAAACCGCAAACGGTTGAACTGTTTACCTCGAAACAATCTGCAGTTAGCAGGCGTGGATTAGGTTTCGATCGCTGGGACCCGAACCCCTCAAGGCATTATCCTTCGCATTTGGCATCCCCAGAAACTTACGGACATACTGGTTATACCGGCACGTGTTTTTGGGTCGACCCGAAGTATAACCTGGTATATATCTTTCTATCAAACCGTGTAAACCCGGCAGTAAGCGACAAACTTTCTACCATGAATATCAGGCCGCGGATACAGGACGCTATATATAAGGCTATACAAAAAGGAATGTAAGTTTTCCTTTGTATCTTTATTTAACATCTTACTAAAATCTAAGAAGATGAAAACGATACAGATCCCCGAAGGTTATCAGCAGATTATGCCCTACCTGATAATTGAAAACGCACAGGCGTTTATCAACTTTACTCAGAATGTATTTGACGCACAGGAAAAATACAAAGCCATGCGTACTGAAACCCTGATCATGCACGCAGAGATCAGCATTGGGGATAGTGTTATTATGTTCGCCGATGCCACTGATCAGTACATGCAACAAAATGCCGGGTTGTTTATTTATGTAGACGATTGCGATGCTGTTTATCAGCAAGCACTGAATAATGGCGCATCTACAGTTTCAGCCCCTGCTGACCAAAGCTATGGCCGAAGCGCGGGTATTAAAGATCCTTTTGGCAATACCTGGTGGTTAACATCTGCCTGAAACATTTGATCGTTCAGAAAATTACTGACAGTAACACGGCTTTTTATTGGTGCCAGTATATTTCTTATTACTTTCCGCTGACTCTGGCGGCACGTAAATTGTACATTACAAATAGGACAAAAACGTTGTTTCTGCAACTTTTTCGCTGTAAATATTGTATATTTATATGTTGTTGAGCTTAGCAATGAAAGCAGATCATAATATGACAAAGAAAGTACTGTCAGCATCACTGTTGATCGTGTACTTTTTTATTGCTCTCACTTATATTCAATTCCTGCCAAATTATACGGCTCGCCGGTTAAACAATGTGATCCATCATACAAGCCGCTTAACGGCGGGCGCCTATGGCAATGGAAGCAGCTCGCATGCTATACTGCAAAAGTTTTTTAAATCAACTCCTGAAAATAAAAGAAATCTGACCGCGGATTTTTCGCAAGTAGCAATATTGATCGGGTCTGCAATTACTGCGGCATTTATAGCCTGCAGGCTAATATTGGTACAAGTATATAATCCGGTATATGCGGTAACACGAAAACATGTGTACTTGCAATATCGGTCTTTAAGGATCTGAAGTTTTGCTTTTCTTTTATATGCAATAACCTTGCGCAACGGTTATTGCGCCATGTACCGTATAAATTGGTACATATTACTTATACCTTTTCCTCTGAAAATCATTAATATAATTCTTTAACAAAATGAGATCGATATATAAATATTTAGCACATGCAGGCT
>JBQCEA010000720.1:0-5175 GCA_051960695.1 Mucilaginibacter sp.
CTCATTTATAATTTGTTTAGCCGATAAGCAACTAATCACTTGTTAACAAATCACAAGTCACACAACCTCAACTCTTCATCTTCTTCAGCAAACTCTCTATCACTCGGGGAAAGTGATGATGCTCCAGTTGCTGGCCTTTGAATTTGATCATTTCAAGGTTGTCGCCTGGTTCGATCTTAAAACGTGATTGATGCAGGATCTCACCTTCGTCAAAGTTCTCATTTACAAAATGGATGGTAATGCCTGATTCTTCTTCACCTGCTTCCAACACAGCTTTATGTACATTGTCGCCATACATGCCTTTGCCACCATATTTAGGTAATAAGGCCGGGTGCAGGTTAATGATCTTATTAGGAAATGCTTTTAACAAGGAAGGTGGTACCAGCCACAGGAAACCGGCAAGTACGATAAGGTCGACCTGCAGGTTCTTGAGCAGACGGATCACATCATCGGTATCATAAAACTCACGGCGGGAAAATATATGCGAAGGTATCTCGAAATTATCGGCACGCTGCAATACGTAAGCCTGCGGATTATTGGTGAGTATCAGTACTACTTCTGCTTCTGAACTGCGCTTAAAATGTTCCATTATTTTTTGCGCATTTGAGCCTGAGCCCGAAGCGAAAATAGCGATCCTTTTCTTCATTTATTTTCTTTGCTTTTAATGCAACTTAAACCCGTGGCAAACGTTTTTGTTCGCACTGAGCCATAATGTTATACGGACACAAGTTAAAAACGTTTACAGCTTTAGTTCCGACCCAAATATAAAATTTTGATATTTTTTAACAACTGATCATTGCTTTTTCACCCGCACAACTCCAAATTCATAGATCACCCGCTGCTGATTTGGAGGATAATATGTATTCAGATACCCGGTTCGTAAAACAAGCGAATACTGCCCGAGATTACGGATCTGGGCATTATGAAACGGCAAAGAATTATCAGAGGCAACAGTATCCTGTAATTTTATATCCGACATCAGGTATAATTTATCCTTCGAAAGGCTCCAATGGCCGGTTGCGGTTTGCGGTATACAATCATAATTAGTATAGGTACAGGTACCGTCGGTATTAAATGTAAATGTTTGGTTATTTGTACAACTTGTATTAAGCGTATCCACAAAGTTTTGGATAGCCCCGGTATAATTATAGGCCAGTACAGATGCCAGTTGCCATTGCCCATCGGCCAGGAGCGTATTCAAATAATCCTGATTGTTTTTTTTGCATGAAAGGTTTCCTAAGCTAAAAAACAGGATGATGGACGAACAGAAAAATAAAACCCTTTTTCTCATTTGTTTCTGCAAAAGTAAAAAATCCGCTTAACTGACAGACATAACTACCGATATAACTGTATAAAATATATTTTAGTCTGCACAATGGTTAAGTTTTAAATGATCTTTGTATTACCAATTAATTTAAAACTATCAACTAAGTTTGCCTTACATTAAAACAACCAATACTTATGATACCAGCAAAAGGCTATGCAGCACAAGATGCTAAAACTCCTTTAGAACCATTTAAATTCGACCGCCGCGAGGTTGGCCCTCATGATGTACAGATCGAAATTATGTACTGCGGCGTATGCCATTCTGATATCCATCAGGCCAGAAATGAATGGGGTGAATCAATCTATCCTTTAGTTCCCGGACACGAGATCGTTGGCAGAGTTGTTAAGACCGGCGACCAGGTTACCAAATTTAAAGTTGGTGATATTGCAGGCGTCGGTGTATTTGTCGACTCATGTCGCCATTGCCCAAGTTGTCTGGCAGGCCATGAGCAATATTGCGAGTACAGCCCAATATTCACTTACAACAGTCATGATAAGGACGGGAATATCACCTATGGCGGCTATTCTAACCAGATCGTAACAGATGAAAAGTATACCCTCCGTATTTCTGAAAAGTTGCCTCTTGCTGGCGTTGCGCCGTTGCTTTGCGCCGGTATTACCACATGGTCGCCTATTTCAACATGGGGCATGGGCCAGGGCCACAAGGTAGGCGTTGTAGGTTTGGGCGGATTAGGTCACATGGCCGTTAAGTTCGCTGCTTCAAAAGGCGCAGAAGTAACTGTGCTAAGTACTTCGCCATCTAAAAAAGCAGACGCTCAGAAATTAGGTGCGCATAATTTTGTGGTGACGAAAGATCCTGAGCAGATGGCTGCCACAGCAAATAGCCTGGATTTTATTATCGATACGGTATCGGCACAACATGAATATAATGACTACCTGTCGCTGCTTAAGTTAGACGGCACAATGGTATTGGTAGGTATCCCGCCTGAGTCGCCACAGCTTTCAGCAGGTATGCTTATCCCAAAACGCAGGCGCATTGCCGGTTCAATGATAGGCGGCATACAGGAAACCCAGGAAATGCTGGATTACTGCGCCGAGCATAATATTGTTTCTGATGTAGAAGTGATCAATATGGATTACATCAACGAAGCTTTCGAGCGCGTATTAAAAAGCGATGTCCGTTACCGCTTTGTGATCGATATGGCGTCTTTATAGTCTCAAGTTCTAAGTCTTGAGTTCTGAGTCATTAAACTTAGAACTCAAAGCTTAGAACTCATTACTCAAAACTCAATGCTCATACCCTTCAATACCCTCAAATCCGAATTTAACAGAGTCCTGCTCATCAATGGTTTCAATGAAACCAAGGCTGAGCAGGTAGCACAAGTATTTGCGGAAAACAGCCGCGACGGGGTTTATACGCATGGGCTAAACCGTTTTCCTACCTTTATACAGCATATCAAGGATGGATTGGTTATCCCGGATGCTGAACCAACCAAAGAAGGTGGCTTTGGCAGTCTTGAACAATGGAACGGCAACCTCGGGCCCGGTATATTAAATGCCCGTGCCGGCATGGGCTGGGCCATTGCATTGGCACAAGATAATGGCATAGGCTGTGTAGCAATGAAAAATACCAACCATTGGATGCGGGGCGGCACTTATGGCTGGCAGGCTGCCGAGGCCGGCATGATCGGCTTATGCTTTACCAATACCATAGCCAACATGCCGCCCTGGGGTGGTGTCGAGCCGCGGCTGGGTAATAATCCGCTCATCGTGGCTGTGCCACGGAAAGGTGGTCACGTGGTGTTGGATATAGCCATTTCACAGTATTCTATTGGCAAGTTGAATCTTTACAAATCAAAAGGGGAGCAACTGCCCTTACCCGGCGGTTATGACCAGGACGGAAAATTGAGCACTGACCCAACTGCTATATTAAGATCTGAAAGAGTTTTGCCCATTGGCTTCTGGAAAGGCTCAGGATTATCATTAGTGCTCGACCTGCTCGCAACTGTACTAAGCCAGGGACGATCAACAGCGACTATTACACAAAGCGGACCTGAATCAGGCTTATCGCAGGTATTTATTGCGATCAAACCGCTTGGCAACCAGACGGATCAGTTAATAGAAGAGATTATTACCTACACCAAAGGCAGCAAACCGGGGGAAGATGGTGGTAAAATTTTCTATCCGGGCGAAAATACTTTACGTAACCGCGAGCAAAGTATGGCCAAAGGTGTTTGGGTTGATGATAAAATATGGGAAAAAGTGCTAAGTTTATGATCTGATTTTTTTTAATCCCGATATACGTGACTTCTGACCCCAAAGAACGATATCAATTCCTGGCGCTGCCTGACGGCCGGAAGCTCACTTATGTGGAATTCGGCGAAAACAACGGCCATCCTGTTTTTTACTTTCATGGTACACCCGCTTCATGTTATGAGGCGCTGATAGCAGGGAAAGAAATTTTGGCCCGGTTTAACCTTAGGATCATCGCACCGAACAGGCCAGGCGTTGGCGGGTCGGATTTTCAAAAGCACCGCAGCTTCAGCGATTGGCCTAAAGATGTACTGGCCCTTGCCGATCATTTAGGCATCCAAAAATTTTCCATAATAGGCAATTCCGGTGGCGGCGGTTATGCGCTGGCTTGTGCAGCTAAAATACCTGAACGGTTATCATCTGTCGCAATTGTTTCAGGTGCCTGGCGAATGAATTCGCCGATAGCCAAAAGAACCTTAATGAAACCATTCAGTATATTTTGGAAGGTTGCGGATAAGTTTCCCTTTCTGATGCCGTTTGTGCTTCTCTGTATGCGTCTATCTATCAAAAAGCCCGGAAGAAAAGCTCTGAAACTCACCGCAGAATTTATGCCCGATGCCGACTCTGAAGCGTTGCAGCAGAAGGATCGTGCTGAAATGCTGGCCCTTGCTTTAAAAGAAGGGTTAAGCAGCATAAAGGGAGCTGCATGGGATATTAAATTGTATGTGTACCATATGGATGTTGATCTGAATGAAATAAGGTTCCCGGTCACTTTTTTTCATGGCGAAAAAGACAAGAATGTACCTTTCATGCTGGCCAATAGCATGATCCATAGGGTAAAAAATTCAACGCTTATAGCTTATCCAAACGAAGGGCATTTATCTACTTTTTCCAACCATTTTCCGGAAATAGCACAGGCTTTATTGAAATAGGTTTATTCTATCATACTCTCAAACTTATCCCAAAAACCATCTTTAGGCAATGACGCCACAATTTCAACAGGCTCTTTTTTGATAGGATGCATAAACCTTAATCGGCGGGCGTGCAGGCAGATGCTTTTTCTTAAGCTACCGCGCGGATAGCCATATTTATTGTCGCCAACAATGGGGCAGCCCAGTGAAGCCAGTTGTACCCGTATTTGATGGGGCCGCCCGGTTATAGGATTAACTTCTATGAGATAATAACCTTCAAGTTCACCTGCAAGACGATAATTCAGCTCAGACCGCTGACCATTTTTGTTCTCTTCGGCATAAGCTTTGGTAACGTTTTTCTGTGGGTTTTTTACCAGCCAGTGCACCAGATTGCCTTCAGGCGGCTCAGGGCGCTTGCGTACTACCGCATAATAGGTCTTTTGCATTTCGCGGCTTTTGAACAGTTTATTTATCCGGTCGAGCGCTTTGCTGGTTTTGGCAAAGATTATAACACCACTAACCGGCCTGTCCAGGCGGTGAACAACACCTAAGAAAGCACCGTTCGGTTTATCGTATTTTTTGGTCAGATATTTCTTTACTTTCTCGTCAAGGGGCTCATCACCCGTTTCATCTTCCTGAACAATATCGCCCGCACGCTTATTTACTGCAATAATGTGGTTATCCTCATAAAGAATATCCGCGTCGGTAATATCATGGTCAGTAT
>JBQCEA010000721.1:0-4588 GCA_051960695.1 Mucilaginibacter sp.
ATCCAATCACTATATAAGAACTTCCCCGATTTTAAGCAAAATAATACCCGTATTGCCGCATTCGGAGCCACTACACACAAGGCTGTGCTGGACGCGGGTTTAATCCTGGATATACCTGCACCAACCCCCGGTGCACCATCAATGACCATGGCCATAGAGCAATATGTTAAGATGGTTAATAAATAATTAAATTATATCCGCCCCTGCAACTTTTTGAACGGCCAAACCGTATAATGCCACATATAAGATTAGTTGGTATAGCTAACTGATTAATTTATAAGTTAATATGTTTTTTTAGCTAAATAAACTATTAATTTATACTTTTGTTAGCAGTTGAAGCAAATAGTTTACGTATAAAAAAACATTTTTGTGTTTAGATTAATGCAATTTGATATATTAGAAAGGTCATATTGCCCTATATTCAAATACTGATTTTTGATTTAAAAATGAAGCAGATTTATTTCTTAGTAGCAGTTTTGGCAGGCAGCATATTGCTTGGAAGTTGTGGCAGAGGAGGCGACAGGGGCGAATTGACTGGTATACCGCAAAGGTCATTCAGAGCTGAAGTGCCGTACGGAATGGTTTACATTCCGGGAGGGACATTCCTGATGGGGCAAACCGACCAGGATGTGACTTTTTCGCAAATAGCTCAAACCAAGCAAGTTACTGTACCTCCATTCTTTATGGACCAAACAGAGATCACTAACTCACAGTACAAGCAGTTTGTACACTGGGTTCGCGACTCAATTGCTATCACCAATTACCTGAACGACGATAAATACTTCATCAAACCTAAGGGTGCCAACGCTAATACCAACGGCAAAAAGTTCATTAACTGGGCATACGTAAAACATTATCCTATCTCATATTATAGCGCACATGGTAACAAATCAGCTGCCGCAAACCTGGCAAAAATACAGGGCATGTATTACCAGGGTGATGACAGGGTTTTCGACCGTAACGAAATAGATGTACGTTTATTGAAATACAACTATTCCATCATGGAACTGCGTGAAGCTGCTGACCACAGGGGCGACAAGACCAAAAAACGTTCTGACTTCATTTTACGCGATACAGTACCGGTTTACCCTGATACATTGGTTTGGTTAAGCGATTTCTCATATGCAGCTAACGAGCCAATGGTTGAGGGTTATTTCTCTCACCCGGCCTATCGTAACTACCCGGTTGTAGGTGTTACCTGGCGCCAGGCACGTGCCTTTACAGTATGGCGCACCCGTTATAACGAAAATTATAAAGACTCTCATAATCTTCCTCATCGTTTGCCTTACAACCTGCCTACTGAGGCTGAGTTTGAATATGCAGCACGCGGCGGAAGGATCGGTACAGACTATCCCTGGGGCGGCCCTTATATTAAAAATGCCAAAGGTTGCTTAATGGCCAACTTTAAACCAGGCCGCGGTAACTATATCGATGACGGTGCAGCCTATACCGTAAACGTTCGTTCGTATTTCCCTAACGACTACGGTTTATACAACATGGCAGGCAACGTAGCTGAGTGGACATTGTCGGCTTTTGACGAATCAGCTTCAACATTTGTGAACGACCTTGCTCCAACCTTCAACTATGAAGCGAAAGGAAAAGATGCAGAAGTGCTTAAACGTAAGGTAGTTAAAGGCGGCTCATGGAAAGATGTGGGCTACTTCCTGCAAAACTCTACCCGTACCTATGAATACCAGGATACAGCCAAGTCATATATCGGTTTCCGTTGCGTAACCCATTACTTAGGCAGGGATATCAAAGACAAGCATTAAACAGCTCAAAATATAAATTAACATACAAATTTTTTTCAAAGTATTATGGAAGGCAAAAAGAAACCTTACGGTATTACCAATATCGTATCATGGGGTGCAACAGTGGTTATTATCGGTTTATTATTTAAGATACAGCACTGGCCTTATGGCACACTTTTCATCACATCTGGTCTGCTGACAGAGGCGGCACTGTTTTTCCTCCTGGGTTTCCAAAGGGAAAAGGAAGAAGTGCATATTGATTGGACCCGTGTTTATCCTGAATTGTCAGAGGATTTTAAAGGCGAACTGCCAACTTCTTCACCACGTGGTGGCGGCGGTGGCGGTGTCTCAAGCACAGCAGCATTAGATAAAATGCTGGAAGACGCTAAGATCGGCCCGGAACTGATCGGTAGCCTGGGCGAAGGCCTTAAAACATTTGGTGATAAGGTAGCCAATATATCTAAGGTTGCTGATGCCGGCGTAGCTACATCAGAATTTACTTCAAAGGTGAAAACAGCGAGCGAAAGCTATGATAAACTAAGCAACGCTTTTGAATCAGCTTCGGCAAACCTGACCGCAATGGCAGCCTCTAACGGTGAAACCAAGGCTTACCATGAGCAGGTAACTAACCTGGCTAAAAATCTTTCGGCTTTAAATGCAGTGTATGAGCTTGAGTTACAGGATTCAAGCGCACACCTGAAGTCGATGAACAAATTCTACCATAACATGGCTGAAACGATGCAGAACTTTACTGAATCGATTGAGGATTCACAGCAGTTCAAAAATGAGGTTACACGCCTTGCTAAAAACCTGAGCTCGCTGAATGCCATCTATGGTAACATGTTATCAGCAATGAGCCAGCCTCGTGTATAACAATTAACAGTACTCTTTATAAAATAAAAGAAAATAGAAATTATAAAAAATGGCCGGCGGTAAAGAAACCCCAAGACAGCGAATGATAGGTATCCTATACCTGGTGCTTTTAGGCTTAATTGCCCTGGATGTGCCGGAGAATTTGCTGGACTCATTTAAAAATATAGGTGACAGCTTAAGGGCGTCAACAACAAATGTGCAGACAGGTATTGATAATACCATCAGCTCATTTGCAAATACCAAATTGAAACAGGAGCCCGAAAGAGCTAAAGATCCTTACAATAAGGCTTTGCAGGCAAAACAATTGGCAGACAATCTGAATAATTACATTGAATCGCTGAAAGCAACCCTGGTAAAAGAATCAGGAGGTATCAATAAGACAACCGGTGATTATGAAGGACGTGAAGGTTTGGATTTCTCAGTAGACCTGATGGTTGACAGGCGCAAGAATGCGTTCGAGTTGCACAAAAAGATAGACGATACCCGCAATGGATTGCTCGCTCTGTTAGATACTAAAGACCGTGCAGGAATTGATCTGCCGTTACGGGCAACCGAACCGGCAGACAGGCCAGGGTTTCCGCATAAAGGCTGGGAACAGGCTAACTTTGGTGAAGGTGTGCCGATGGGCGCTGCAATGACCTCCATGATCAAGATACAATCGGATATAAAGAACTCTGAGAACGAGATCATCAAGAAATTATTGGGTAAAGTTGACCAGGCACAGGTAAACTTGGATAAGTTCTCTGCTGTAGCAGTTGCGCCCACAAGTTATGTATTGGTTGGTCAGCCTTATACCGCCCAGGTGTTCCTGACAGCTTACGATTCAAAATCAAGCCCGGATATTACGGTTAACGGTTCCAGATTACAGACTGTTGACGGAAAAGGAATGTATTCAGGAAGTACAAGCAGCGAAGGCTTACATACCTGGACAGGTACTATCAGTGTAAAACAAACCGATGGTACTACCAAGCAATATCCTATTCCAGCGCAAACTTACATGGTCGCAAAGCCATCGGCAGTGGTATCACCTGATAAGATGAACGTACTGTACATTGGTGTGCCAAACCCGGTATCCATATCAGCACCAGGCATTGCTAAAGAGAAATTAAAAGTAAGTATATCAGGTGCCGGAGGTTCTTTGAGCGGAAAAGATGGCCACTATACTGCTGAGGTTAGGTCGAGCGGCGAAGCTGAGATCACAGTATCAGGAGATATAGGCAATGGAAAAATTGCAACCCTGGGTACTACTAAGTTTCGTGTAAAACGTATACCTGACCCTAAACCTCAGTTTGCAGGTAAGAGCGGCGGTAATACCAGCGCGGCCAATATCAAAGCACAGGACAGGCTATTTGCCAAACTGGATAATTTTGATTTCGATGCTAAATTTAATGTAACCCGTTTTACCGTATTGATCGTAAAACCGCGGCAGGACCCGGTTATATATTCAACTAACGGAAGCGAGCTGACGAGCGCTATGCGTTCGGCTATGGCTACGGTCACTCCTGGTTCAACGGTTGTATTTAAAGATATTGTTGCTGTTGGCCCTGATGGGACCCAGCGCGGACTTGACCCGATAGTATTATCGGCAAACTAATAAAGATATGAAAAAGAAGATCTTGGTTATTGTACTTTGTGTTTCATGCGTTGCAGCTTATGCTCAAAAGCGCAAAAGAACAACTGCCAAAAAGCCGGCAAATACACAGGTAAGTAATACTACCCGTACTACTTCTGCAAGGCCGGCAGCTGCAGATACCACGCCAAAGCAGGCAACATCAAATGTTCCGTCAAAACCATTTGACAGGCCATTGGATGGATATTACAAAAAAGCTAATATCATGAACGCCAAGGTTACGCCTTATGCCAGCCTTCGCGAGTCTGATGTAGTGTATGCTAAGCGTATCTGGAGAGAGATCGATGTCCGTGAAAAAATGAACCAATACCTGGCCTCGCCAAAGGGTCGTTTG
>JBQCEA010000722.1:0-9191 GCA_051960695.1 Mucilaginibacter sp.
ATAAAACCTGGTTAAAACTGGCTGATAAAGCGCTTTGCCACCCGGTGTTTACCTTAAAAGAATATATTGAGGCTGAAGACCGTTCATCGGCGTTAAATTTGGTTCAGGTCAAATTATCAGATGTTGAATCAGAAGAATTTGGTTCGATCCCGCTGGATAAAAGCCTTGTTTTTGTGCTGGAAACGGATGAGCTGCATGGCATGGCTGATCAGCGGATGTTCTTCTTTAAAATGGAAGAATTAGAATTGGATGTGCCGGTGATTATTAAGCGGTCATATAGCCTCACCCCCAACCCCTTTCCAAAGGAGAGGGGAGCCAATGGAGAAGATTCAAAAGTCCTCTACTTTGAAGAGGATTTAGGTGAGGCTAGTCAAGACTTACAACTTTATTCGTCCACCGATCTCGGCGCTTTGCTCATAGACGGTTTCGGTGATGGGATTTGGATAGATGCACCGGGTATTGAGACTAAAGTAATTACTTCAACTGCTTTCGGTATTTTGCAGGCCACCCGTTCACGCATCTCCAAAACAGAATATATTTCGTGCCCAAGCTGCGGCCGTACGTTGTTTGATCTGATGGTTACTACGCAAATGATCCGCAGCCGTACAAGACACCTTAAAGGGTTGAAGATCGGCATTATGGGTTGTATCGTAAATGGTCCGGGTGAAATGGCTGATGCGGACTACGGTTATGTTGGTTCAGGTACTGATAAGGTAACACTCTATCGGGGCAAAGAAGCAGTGAAGAAGAATATTAATTCGGCCAATGCATTGGATGAGCTGATCAGCATCATCCGTGAAGACGGCAATTGGATTGAGCCTGCTTAAATTACTTTATTTGGCGTTGGGTTGTAACAAACCTCCCATCTGTTGCCTTCCGGATCAGCAAAAAAACCGCTGTAACCTCCCCAAAAAGCTTTCTTCGGCATTTTTATTACGTCTACACTTAGGGCTACAAGCTTTTGCAGCGTCTGGTCGACACGCTTAGGCGAATCCAGATTGATAGTGAGATAGAAGTTGGTGTTCGTCGGGTTAACCGGCTGCATGCCCGAATATTCTGTAAAAACATCTTCAGCACAAATAGTAAGCACCGTATTGTTCAGCTTAAACATAACTACTCTATCATTCTGGGCCAATATGCGCCACTCCAGCACATGACTATAAAATCTTTTTAATGAATTGATGTCCTTTGCAGCTATCGTTATCGCATTGATCTGTGGTTCTATATTGTCGCTCATAAATGCCCCTAAGCCTATTATTAAGAGAGCAAAATACAAATTTTGTCAGAAGCATATCGATATTAAACCAATTAAGTGCCCTGCAGCCACCATTCAGAATTCAAAGGGCCGGTTACTTCAGTAGGTTTACCAGGCTCGGGAATAAAAAGTTCTATGTTTTTCTGCTTGGCGTATTGTAAAAGCTTTTCGATAGGCTCATTCCACGAATGAGTAGACAGGTTAAAAGTGGCCCAGTGAATAGGCATCATTAATTTGCCTTGTAATGCCAGGTGGGCGTCGGATGCTTTATCAGGCCCCATGTGGATGTCGGGCCAGTATTTACCGTAGGCGCCTATTTCCAGCATGGTGAGATCGAACGGGCCGAAAGTATCGCCTATTTCTTTAAAGCCAGGGAACCAGCCAGAGTCGGCGCCATAAAAGATATTGTGTTTTGGCCCCTTGATCACGAAGGATGACCATAACGTTTCATTGCGATGGAAAATGCCCCGTCCTGAAAAGTGTCTGGCAGGCGTAAATGTTATTACGATGTTGTTACCTATCATCAGGCTGTCACCCCAATCGGCCTCGTCAATATAATTGCTGTCGATACCCCAACTCACCAGGTATTGCTTTATGCCCTTTGAGCAATAAAAGTTAATGTTTTTACCCGCGAAAAATTTGATGGTGTCTTTGTCCAGGTGGTCATAATGATCGTGCGAGATCAATACACCATCCAAATGCGGAAGCTCATCCAAATGCAAAGGAGGATCAAAAAAACGCTTTGGCCCCATGAACGACAAAAACGAGGCACGCTGGCTCCATACAGGGTCGGTCAGTATACGTTTTCCGTCAATCTCTATCAGCAGGCTTGAATGTCCTAGCCATGTGACCCGTAAACCGCTTGCAGGCTTTTTTTTGTATACTGAAACATCCGTTTTAAATGGCCCCAGTTGCCGTTTTGGAACCGTTTCGGCGTCATTTTTAATATATTCCCTTAGTATCGGAATTAATTTACCAAAGCCAGCTGAGTCGGTAGGTATTGTGTTAAGAAACTTGCTGCCCTTCTTATGGGCGCTTCCTAAATTCATGGCGCAAATTTCGTAATTATTACGCAAGCAGCCTTCGAAAATTTAATCATGAATATGACTTTAACGTCATTTTTTCTTTGTACGAAAAGTTAGATTGTCATCTGATTGAAAAATATTTATTCGATGATCCAATGATCTTTTGATTATTTATTGTAGCTATAACACTTATCAACGTTTGTCGTATACTTGCACAAGAGTTAGGCTAAACTAATTTAAAAACATTCTAAATTGCTGTGTTTGACAAAGTGTTGACAGAACGCTCTGCTAAACAAGTTACTTTTGTTGGGTTAAAAATTAAACTAAATTGAAATCCTTAAGAATTATAGCTTTTACACACAAGCAGATCGAGTTGAAGGAATTGGGGAAGTTGGTAATCTGTGAAGAAAACCTGAATGAGAAGCTTCAAAGAATTAAGGTTCAATTTGATATTCCCGAGATATTCTATCTGGCTACCTGCAATCGTGTAGAGTTTATAATGGCTGCAAACCACGTAGTAGATAAGGAGTTTGCCGAAAAGTTTATTAACGCCCTTGACATGGGTATCTGCTCAAAATACATGGGAATATTTTTGGGCGGAGCTTCTATATATGAAGATCATGCTGCACTGAACCACCTGCTCAGAACTTCTTGTTCACTGGAGAGCATGATCGTAGGCGAGAAAGAGATATTGCCGCAGATGCGAAAGGCGTATGAAAGCTGCAGGGATGCCGGCCTTACCGGCGACTACCTGCGAATGGTGATGAACACCGTGGTCAAAACGGCCAAAGAAGTTTACACCAGAACCAATATTTCCAAAAATCCCATCTCCGTCGTTTCCCTCGCTTACCGCAAACTTAAAGATCTAAAACAATGTTCAAATGCCCGCATACTTTTGGTGGGGGCTGGCGAAACCAACCGCAATATTTCTAAATACCTGCAAAAGCATAAGTTTTCTAACTTCACTGTATTCAACCGCACGCTATCAAAAGCGCAGCAATTGGCAGCAGATCTTGGCGGTGAAGCATTTGAACTGGAAGCTTTAAAAAGTTACAATAAAGGTTTCGACGTAATCATTACCTGTACATCAAGCGTTGAGCCTATCATCACTAAAGAGCTTTACAAAGCTTTGCTGAGCGGCGAAACTGATAAAAAAACCATCGTTGACCTGGCAGTTCCAAATGATACAGCATCTGAAGTGTTAGCAGAATTCCCGGTTCATTACATCGAGGTACAGTCGCTGAATGAATTGGCCAAGAAGAACATGCAGGAGCGTTATGATGAGCTAGTACATGCCGAAAAGATCATCGAAGAAAATATAGCCGAATTTATTCCGCTAATGAAACAGCGCCGCATTGAAGTGGCTATGCGCCAGGTGCCTGAAAAGATCAAGGAAATACGTAACACTGCCCTTAATACTGTTTTTGCTGAAGAAGTGCAGGGTATGGACCAGCAATCGCGCGAAGTACTGGAAAAAGTGATCAGCTATATGGAGAAAAAGTACATCAGTGTACCTATGGTGATGGCAAAAGAAATCCTGATCAATTCCTGAGCTGAAAGCGGAAAGTTTAAAGCATAAAGCTTCTTAGTTATCATTTCTTTCCTACTGTCTGTGTCCTCACAGGCAAATGAATATCATTGTTTATTTTTGAATTGCCCTAATACCATCGCCCTCTTGTGGCATCAGCGCCGCCGTTAATAATGTTTATTATAAAGAGGACAGCGGCTACAACCAATACGATATGTATGATATGTCCGTGAACATGAAATGCAAATAGTCCTAACAGCCAACCGACTACCAGTATAACTATGATTATATAAATTAACCTTCTCATAGTTCTACAACGGACCCAACATTAAAATTGTTTGTGTATTGATAATAAATGATTTAGCGTCTTTAATTAAATGATGTTGAACCGTGCAGAACCGCTCATCGTCTTTGGTGTTATCACCAAACAAGGCAAGTATTAATAATGCCTAATTGAGATAACTCCAACAGGGCAAAGGATAAACTCTAACAATGGCAAAAAGAAAGGATGTCACCCTGAGGCACTCGAAGGGTGAGCGTACGACTTTACACATGTTTCGAGCGCCTTTCCATGAGACCTATGGACAATATGATATCCTTTTCTCTTAGTTGTAAAAGTTATTACTTCTTCATACATCTTAACAACTACAACCAATACAACAATTTCAACTTTTACAACTGAATATGCCTCCCTTCTCACAAAAGCGTCAAATCTTAATTATTCCTCAAATCATCCATACAAAAAATTAAATTTGCGCTGCAATTAGCAATATATCAATTCGGGTGAACAACCTGCATGCGGCTTAATCCGTAGAATTCGGCAGCGATAAGCTAATTCATAAATTTCGCGTTAATTAATGGATAGGACACTGATAATCGGAACACGCGGTAGCGACCTGGCCTTGTGGCAGGCTAACTTTGTGAAAGACAGGCTTGCAGAGCATAATATTACAGCCGAACTGAAGATCATTAAAACCCAGGGCGACCGCATACTGCACCTCGGCTTTGATAAATTGGAAGGCAAAGGCTTTTTTACCAAAGAACTGGAGGATGAATTACTGGCAGGCCATATTGACCTTGCTGTTCATTCGCATAAAGACCTGCCTACGGAGAATCCACCGGGATTGACCATTGCTGCTGTTTCAGAGCGCGAGGACCCATCTGAGTTATTATTGATCCTGAAGGACTGTGTTGACGTTCATCAAAAATTGTCGGTTAAATTCGGCGGCATCGTGGGCACTTCATCCAATCGTCGCAAAGCACAGTTACTGGCTTTCCGTCCCGACCTGGAAATACAGGACCTGCGTGGAAACGTTCCTACCCGTATTGGCAAATTGCGCGGTGAGTCTTATGATGCGATCATGGTAGCTAAGGCAGGCGTAGTTAGGTTGGGTATCGATCTGAGCGAATTTCATGTAGAAGAACTTGGTCCGACCGAAATGGTGCCTGCTCCGGCGCAAGGTGTACTGGCTATCCAGATAAGAGAAGATGACCGTGAGCTATATGATGCTTTACAGGTATTGCACCATCCCGATGTTGCTGAAGAATTATCAGTAGAACGCAGCGTATTAAAGCTGTTCGGTGGTGGTTGTCATTTGCCCTTAGGCTGCTATTGCCGTAAGGATGATGACCGGTTCCAGGTGTTTACCTCTAAGGCTGAAACAGGAGAAGATTTCCCAGATAGGCTTTTTCTTGAATCGCCGGGCACTGAAGGGTTAGCAGAAAAAGTTGTTGCATTATTTGATAGCAAGCGCAAACTCCCGCAAAGCGTATTTATATCCCGCGAGGTATCTGAACAAAGTTATTTCAGAAAAGCCCTGGAAAAGCATAATATTAGGATAGAAGCGCGTTCAATGATACGCACAGTGCCTGTTATCACGAAGCTGGCCCCTCATATATTAACCGATGCTAGTTGGGTATTCTTCAGCAGTAAAAATGCGGTTGAGTATTTCTTTAAACTCAATCCTGTTTTCCCGGCTGGTATCAAATTTGGCGTAATGGGTACAGGCTCGGAAGACGCATTGCGTCGCACCGGTCATTTTGCAGATTATGTAGGTCAAAGCGGCGACACTGCCGAAGTGGCTGCCGAATTTGCGCGCCTTGCCAATGGTAAAAAAGTATTATTCCCTTGTGCCGAAGCTTCACTAAGAAGCATACAACAAGGTCTTTCGCCTGATACTAAGGTTATTGACCTGCCAGTTTACGAAACGGTGCTTGAAGAAGATGTTGAGCCAACTTCGGCTGATGTGCTGGTATTTACAAGTCCGTCTAACGTTGAAGCTTATTTTGCTGATAATCTGCTTGTGCCAAATCAAAAGGTGGTGGCGATTGGTAAATCAACGGGTAAAAAGTTTGATGAAATGGGCACAAAGTATATACTTCCTTTTTCGCCCGATGAAGTAGGATTGGCTGAAGCCGTATTTGGTATTGGCTTATAGTTCGTAGATCATAGTTCATAGAAATCTTTACCATGAACTATGATCTATCAACCATGAATCATCCTAATTCCTTTTGTAAGTTACGATCAATCTTGGGTGCCTTGAAGCATCGCTGTAGTAGCTTGAGCAGAATATCCTGCTGGTGTATTCCACTTCATTTACCAGCGACAATTTGAACCCATAGTTCTCATTGTTATTCACCATTGCTGCAACCAGCGTTTTAACATCAACATTTACGTTCAGGAATGGCTGTGTTGTGTTTGGCACTACTACCTGGTTGCTTGTAAGGCCATCAGGCTGATTGAACCAGTTTACCGTTGCCGGATCCCATGAGGATGCCACCTGTTGTATCACAAATGAATCATCGTTGCCATAATTGGCATGTATGAGGTCGCCGTTCTTAGGTATGGTATCAGAGTATAAATATAAATTAGCGGACAGAATTGTAGAATTTGCCGGGATGCTGCTCAGGTCAAATTTCAGCAGATTGCGATTGGTAAGCGCGGCACCGTCTACGGTCCACGCAGCAAGCGGTTCTTCTATAGAGGTTTTGTTGCTTATATCCTGGTTGACCAATAAACTTAAAGCGATCTCGTAAGGGTTATTTGATGGCGACAGGTTTAAGGTCTGTGTTTGCGAAGGATTGACAATTACGCCAACCGTGTCAATGCCTGTAAGCCCATTTTTGCCGATCACCATAAACTGGAAAAGATATTTTCCGACAACGAAACCTTTAAAATAAGCTAAAGGAGAACTTTCGTTCCTGATCTGGGCCTCATTCGGCCCCGATATCTGGCTCCACAAATAGCCCGCTATGGCATCACTTGATAAACTGCTTTTGCCCCTCAGATGGATCGAATCAACTGGCAGCGTGATTGTTGTATCACCTGGTAGTTGCGCTATTAATTGTTGATTCGTCGTCGAGGTATTCTTTTTATTATCTGTTGGAATAACAGAAGATTTTTGACAGGAACTAATAACAAACAGGCATAATAATATTGCCGCAATGAACAAGGCCTTGGCTTTCATGATATGGGAATGGATTAATATGTGAATATAATAAATATAATTATATATCTAATGTTCAGGTATCTTCTGGCAACTACCCCAAAAATCATTTGTACGCCATAAAAAGTCTTTGTGTTGTGATTTGCGTATATAATTGTTTGTGTTTCTATAAATTTGTCATTCTCAATTCCGAAGAGACAACTTTCGGGTTTGAAAGGATTGATTTAAAATGTTACAAAGACCCAGAAGAAACCGCAAAAGCGAAGTTATTCGTCGCATGGTTCAGGAAACGCATGTAAGCGCCGACAACCTGATTTTTCCATTATTTATTATAGAAGGTAATAACGAAAAAAGTGAAGTATCGTCAATGCCGGGTATTTACCGCCGTTCAGTTGATAATTTACTGCGCGAGATCGAAAGCTGCCTGAAATTAGGATTAAAAGCTTTTGACCTGTTTCCTAATATCGAAGAATCATTAAAAGATAAATACGCTACAGAAAGCTACCGCGATGGCAGCTTATATCTGCGGGCCATAAGCGAGGTGAAAAAGAATTTTCCGGAAGCATGTGTAGTAACCGACGTAGCGATGGACCCATACAGCAGTGACGGTCATGACGGCATTGTAGAGAACGGTGAAATACTGAACGACGAGACCCTCGAAGTTTTAGGCAAAATGGCTTTAGCTCATGCACAGGCTGGTGCTGATATAATTGCGCCTTCAGATATGATGGACGGGAGGGTAGGCTACATCCGTAATGTGTTAGACGATAATGGATTTACTAATGTATCTATCATGTCGTACACAGCTAAATATGCCAGCGCATTTTATGGCCCGTTCAGGGATGCGTTAAACTCGGCTCCGAAGTTTGGTGATAAGAAAACTTACCAGATGAATCCGGCTAATCAGCGCGAGGCATTGATAGAGGCCGATCTGGATGAGGCCGAAGGGGCCGATTTCCTGATGGTAAAGCCAGCTTTACCTTACCTGGACGTGATCAAATTATTAAAGGATAATACCGAACTGCCTATTGCAGCATACAATGTAAGCGGCGAATATGCTATGATTAAAGCTGCTATACAAAAGGGCTGGCTGAACGAGCAGCGTGCTATTACTGAAGTGCTCACCAGCATCAGGCGTGCAGGCGCTACAGCGATATTGACCTATCATGCCAAAGAGGTGTTGGAAAATAAATGGCTGTAAAGCTAAAAGACTAAAGCGGAAAGCTTTTTAAATAAATACTTACTAACTAAACAGGGCTTTAAGCTTTATGCTTTCAGCCTTCAGATTAATAAAATGCTTGATTCAATAAAAAAGATGTTTTCAGGTGAGGATGATGAACCGATAAATACTACGGGTAAGCCTGATATCAGCAGGGAGAAGTCTGCAGAATTATATGAAAAAGCGAAAACGTTTTTTCCGGGTGGTGTTAATTCACCTGTAAGGGCTTTTAAGTCTGTTTATGGTACACCACTTTTTATTGCCAAAGGCGACGGCTGCCATATTTGGGATGCTGACGGCAACCAATTCGTGGACTTTTGCTGCTCATGGGGACCGCTTATCCTGGGGCATAATCATCCTAAGGTCCGCGAAAAAGTTACCGAGGTAATGCAGAATGGTATGTCGTTCGGTGCACCTACAGCTTTGGAAAATGAACTGGCAGAACTGTTGTTAAAACATAATAAATTCATCAAAAAACTGCGTTTTGTAAGTTCAGGCACCGAGGCAGTAATGTCTGCCATTCGGTTGGCGAGGGGCTATACCAGGCGCGATAAGATATTAAAGTTCGAAGGCTGTTACCATGGCCATTCAGATTCTTTGCTGGTTAAGGCAGGCTCGGGTTTGGTTACTTTCGGCGAAACTTCATCTGCCGGTGTACCTAAATCATTTGCTGATGAAACCATTGTTGTCGGCTTGAACGATAAGGAAGCCCTTCAAA
>JBQCEA010000723.1:0-9899 GCA_051960695.1 Mucilaginibacter sp.
GTGTTGATCCGATAGATTCAGCAAAACGTGAATTACTGGAAGAAACAGGATTAAAGGCCCTAAAATGGACAGAACTGCAACGCCTGCATTTATCTAACTCCGTGAGTGATGAGCTAAGCATTATCTATCTGGCCCGCGGTCTGCAGCAGTTTGAAGCCGAACCGGAAGATACAGAGCAGCTTGTCGTTAAAAAACTCCCTTTTAATGAGGTTTACCAGATGGTATGTGATGGTAAGATCACTGATAGCATGACTGTAGCTGCAGTATTGAAAGTCAGGCTATTATTATTGGAAGATAAATTATAAGAGACCAAAACCGAACACCAGACTGTATCGGAAGCGAACATATTTTTCTCACTTATCATTGTAATCGGTTGTAAAACAAATAGTTGTGTGTTTGGCACTGGATTAGAGTTGGTTAGTTTAAAGCTTTAATTCAAACCATTCATTATGATCAAAAGCTACCTTAAAACCGCTGTCCGCTTTCTTTTAAAGAATAAGACGTTCAGCTTTATCAATATTTTCGGCCTCGCAACCGGCACATTGTGCTGCCTTTACATCTTAATGTTTGTGCAGGATCAATACAGTTATGATAAACATCATAAAAACGCGAAGGACATATATCGCATTACTTCAACGCTTGCGCTTACGGGCGATAAGCACAACAACTCAACTGCATCGCCTCCGATAGCGCCAACTATTAAACGCGATTTTCCCGAGGTTGAGCAATATACCCGCCTCGTACCTACAGATATGCTGGGTAATAGCAAAAATATGTTGAAATACAAGGATAAAACCTTTTACGAGAACGGGATGGTGTATGTCGACTCAACATTTTTCGATGTATTTACCTATCACTTTGTTGCCGGCAGGGATACAAAAGACATATTGGCGCAACCTTATTCTATGGTGCTGATGAAACCTGTGGCCGACAGGTTGTTTGGTGGCGAAGACCCGGTTGGTAAAGTGATCACGATGGATAATGGTTTCGGTAAGCATGATTTTAAGGTTACCGGGGTGGTGGATGAAAGCCTGGGCAAAACATCTATCAAAGCCAATATTTTCGTCACCATGCACAGCGGCGGTTTCGGCGATTTTACATATAACAGCACAGCCTGGGCAGGGTATAATTATGCATGTTCTTATATCAAGTTAAAGCCGGGGGCAAGTGCCGCTGCGCTGGAGAAGAAGTTACCCGATATGCTTAATAAGTACGGTGCTCAGCAACTCAAACAGCTCGGGATGACCAAGCAATTGCATTTGCAGCCTATTACTTCAGTGCATACCACGCCGGGTTATGAGGTTGAACTAACCAAAGTCATTAGCCCTACGCTTCTATATATCTTGGTACTGATTGCTGTTATGATACAGCTGATCGCCTGTATCAATTTCATGAACCTGTCCACAGCGCGGGCTTCCAAACGCGCCAAGGAAGTAGGCGTGCGTAAAGTAGTAGGCGCTGAGCGTAGTGACCTGATCAGGCAGTTCCTGGGCGAATCATTCTTATTATCATTACTTGGTGTTGTACTTGCTTTGCCGATGTTATATTTCGCCCTGCCGTACCTAAACCAGATAACACAAACAGACATTCAATTTTCAGCTATAAGCCATGCTGCGATATGGCTGATGCTGGTTGCCATTGTTCTGATTACCGGAGTTGTTGCAGGCAGTTATCCGGCTTTCTATTTATCAGCATTTGAAGCTATTAAGGTGATGAAAGGCAATTTTACCAGTCATATTTCAGCGTCAGGTATTCGCCGCTCACTGGTAGTATTCCAATTTGTACTGTCCATTATTTTGATAACGGGGATCATTATCATTTATAGTCAGCTGAATTATATCAAAAATAAAGACCTCGGTTTCGATAAAAACCAGAAATTGATATTTAGCTTTTATACCGGCGACGCGCAGAAAAAGATGACGGCCCTGGCTACCGACCTGCAGCAGTTATCAGAAGTAAAAGCGGTAAGCCGCTCCAACAATTATTTGAGCCAGTTCGTTGGGCGCGACCATGGTGTATATCTTTCAGGCGGCAACCCCGCAGCTGCCATTGACGCCCAGAATATGGATACCGATGAAAAGTTTGTTACTGCAAACGGAATTAAGATCATTAGCGGACGCGATTTTCATGTAAAAGATACCTTAAAGACCCTCATCAACGAAACACTGTGCAAAAGACTCGGGCTTACTCCTGAAAAAGCTCCTGGAACAAGATTGTACAGCAAATACTTAGACAATCCGGCAACTTATGTTGATGTAGTAGGCGTAATGAAGGATTTCAACTACAATTCGTTGCATGGCGAAGTGAAGCCTTTTATGCTTTTTTATAACAGTGATCCCAATGCATTTTCGTTCATGACGGTTTCGTTAAATAGTTCGAATTACAAAACGTTGTTAAGCAAAATTCAAACTATCTGGCAAAAGAACCTGCCGGGTGTACCTTTTGAGTACACATTTCTTGATCAGGAGGTACAAAAGCAATATGAAGCTGAGATCAGTCTGTCACAGATCATCAACTCATTTACCATTATGGCAATCCTAATCTCTTGTCTCGGATTGTTTGGCCTTGCTGCCTTCAGCGCCGAGCAACGCCAGAAAGAGATAGGCATACGCAAAGTATTGGGGGCAAGTGTTGCCGGCATGGTAGGATTGTTATCAAAAGAATTTGTAAAGCTGGTTGCCATATCTTTTATCATCGCCACGCCGGTAGCCTGGTGGGCCATGAATAAATGGCTGCAGGCATTTGCCTACAAGGTATCTGTCAGCTGGTGGATGTTTGCCATAGCCGGAATAATGTCTATAACGATAGCGCTGCTAACAGTAAGTTTTCAGGCGATTAAAGCGGCTTTGGCTAACCCGGTGAAGAGCCTGCGCTCAGAATAGCTGTGGCAGGGAGCAGTTGAATGACTAAATGACTAAATGCCTCAATGGCCCAATGACTACAAATGAACTAATGAGCAAATGAACTAACACGATGATAAAGAATTATTTCAAAGTTGCATTCAGGAATTTCTGGCGGCACAAGCTGTTTACACTGATCAATGTTATCGGTTTAACCATCGGCATCAGTGCAGCACTTGTCATTTATCTTATTGTGCATTATGATTTCACTTTTGATAAGTTCCATAAAGACGGAGACCGTATTTATCGTGTAGTAACTAATTTTTCGTTTTCGGGTTCGCCTGGTTATAATCCTGGTGTTTGCGGGCCCTTGCCATGGGCCGTTAAGAACCAGGTTACGGGCCTGCAGGAAGCGGCCCCCATATTCAGGCTATCGCAACCAAATGTAACTGTGCCCAATGGCAGTAAATTATCATCCCGGTTCAAGTTACAGGATAACGTAGTAGTAGCCGATAGCGATTATTTTAAGCTGTTCGGATACAAATGGCTCGCCGGTTCAGCTAAATCGGCGTTGACCGCTCCATACCAGGTGGTGCTTACTTCAGACCAGGCCGAAAAATACTTCCCGAAAATGAGCTACGAGCAAATGCTTGGGCGGATGGTTATTTATGATACCTTAAAAACCACAGTGAGCGGAGTTGTACAAACTATTAAACAAAATACCGATCTCACTTTTCACGATTTTATTTCATTCCCAACGGCTTTCTCAAACCCCGGTTTAAAAATGCAATTGCGTTTGCATAATTGGGGAGGCGTAAGTCCGGATTACCAGCTACTTGTCAAACTGGCACCTGGTAGTACAACAGCGCGTATCGAAAAACAGGTGAATGACATAGAGAGAAAAAATAACTCACCCAGGCCTGGCGTAACGGAGGTATTTGCGTTGCAACCCCTGGCTGATGTTCATTTTAACGCTACTTACGGAACTTTTGGTAATGGCCGTGTGGCTAACAAAACAACCCTTTACGAATTATCAGGAATAGCCCTTTTCCTGTTATTGTTAGGGTGTATCAACTTTATTAACCTAACAACTGCACAATCGGCGCAAAGGGCCAGGGAGATAGGTATACGTAAAACATTGGGCAGCGACCGCAAACAGCTGATATTCCAATTTTTGAGTGAAACATTTTTGATCACGCTTGTTTCAGTGGTCATTTCGGTTGCTATTATACCTATTGCACTCAGGTTTTTTTCAGCATTCATTCCACAGGGCATTCATGCTGATCTGGTGTTACAACCCAATATCATTTTATTCCTTGTTCTGCTGGTGATCATTGTTAGCCTGGCTTCCGGTTTTTATCCCGCGATGGTGCTTTCGAGTTATAAACCGGTTTCGGCCATAAAAAACCAGGCTAATGAGGGCAGCAGCAAAACCCGAAGCGTGGTACTCCGGAAATCCCTTACGGTAGTTCAGTTTGCTATTGCACAGTTTTTTATCATGGCTACTATTCTGGTGGGCAAGCAGATATATTATGCCATTCACAAAGACCTCGGTTTTAAAAAAGATGCTATCCTGATCATCAATTCACCCTGGAAAAACCGGCAGGAGCGTTTAAACCAGGTCTTGCTCAGCCAATTTAAGGCCATTTCGCAGGTTGACCTGATAAGCATGGGCCGTGATGCACCCACCTCAGATGACTCACATAGTACCGAAGGCAGCTATAAAGACGGGAAAAAGGAGATTAAGATCGAGAATTTGGGTTTAAAATTTGGTGACGAGAATTATATTAAAGTTTACCACATCAAATTGCTGGCTGGGCGAAACCTGATGCCCGGTGACACTTCAAAAGCATTCCTGATCAATAATACTTTGGCCAAAGAGATCGGTTTCAAAGATCCGCATGATGCAGTTGGTAAAGTGATCAGTAACTTTAATGGCGACAAGAATATGCAGATCATAGGTGTGGTTTCTGATTTTAACCAGGAGTCGATACATGCAGCAATAGAACCGTTGGCTATTCTCACCAGCACTAATTTTTATTTCAATGGTACATTTCATATTGCTTTGAAGCCGCAAACAGCAAATGGTGATGAATGGAAAACAGCCATAACATCAATGGAGAAGGCCTGGAAACAGGTGTACCCGGATGATGATTTTGAATATCAGTTCTTTGATGAAAGCATTGCCAGACTGTACGACAATGAGCAAAAAACATCAGCTTTACTCAGCTGGGCAACAGGGTTATCCATACTGGTCAGCTGCCTCGGCTTATTAGGATTGACCATTTATACCACCAACCAACGTACCAAAGAGATAGGCGTGCGTAAGGTTTTGGGCGCGACGGTGTCCCAGATAGTACTTCTGCTTTCGACCGAAATGGCATGGCTGATCGTTCTGGCTTTTGTGATTATAAGCCCCGTAGCGTGGTGGGCTATGAACAAATGGATGCAGGATTTTGCCGACAAAACAACCATCAACTGGTGGATATTTGCTCTGAGTGGTGGAGGAATGTTATTGACAGCATTGTTTACGTCTGGATTTCAAACTATTAAAGCAGCGCTGGCAAATCCGGTGAAGAGTTTGAGGTCGGAATGAGTAAGCCTCACCCTGCCCTCTCCAAAAGAGAGAGTTCTGAGAAGATTTATAAAATTTCAATTTATCTGAGAAATCCCTCTCTTTTGGAGAGGGATTTAGGGAGAGGCTCCTAACTAATTCAACTAAACAACTACCTTTGCCTCGCATGAGGAAATTTTTCGGCTACATCTTATCGCCTATTCATTACCTGTTTTTTGGATTGGTTCTCGTTGTTTTTCATCCTATACAATGGCTATGTTTTAATGCTTTTGGGTACAAAGCGCATAAATGGGTGGTTGATGTGATGAACTGGTGCCTAACGGCTACCTACTATTTACTGGGCGATACCGTAAAGTTCACCAATAAGCAGAATTTACCCATTGGCAGGCCAATCATCTTTATTGCTAATCACCAGAGTTTGTATGACATCCCTGTTATGATCTGGTTTCTGCGGAAATACCATGCCAAGTTTATCTCGAAAGTTGAATTAGCCAAAGGTATACCATCCGTGTCTTACAATTTGCGTCATGGCGGCGCCGCTAACATCGACCGGAAAGACCCGCGGCAATCTATTATGGAGATCGGAAAGCTCGGCACACGAATGAAGGAAAATAAATGGTCGTGCGTGATATTCCCGGAAGGCACCCGTTCAAAAGACGGCAGGGTAAAAGCCTTTCAGGCGGCTGGTGTTGCGGCCTTACTCAAAAAATGTCCCGAAGCGCTGATTGTGCCTGTGGCTATCGATAATTCGTGGAAAATGGTGCAATATGGCTCTTTCCCTTTGAATACCTTTATTGCCATGAGCTGGGAAGTGCTGCAGCCGATCGAGCCAGATAAGCGTCCCGTTGATGAGTTGGTGAAAGAAGCTGATGCCGCTATAAAAACCCAATTAGGGCAGGTTTCTTAAATCCGAAATCGAAAATCCGAATTCCGAAATCTTCAGATATTCTTCCCGTCAATGATCTTGAAGAATTCATCACGGTAGGTATCGCCTACAGGGATAACCTTATCGCCAATGAAAATACGGCTGCGCTCGATGCTGTCGATCTTGTTAATGGAAACAATGTACGATTTATGCACCCTGATAAAGTATTTCTCAGGCAAAGCATCCTCCATTTTCTTCATGTTTTGTAAGGTGATAATACGTTCAGCAGGGGTGAAGATGGAAATGTAATCTTTCAGCCCTTCTATGAATAAAATATCGTTCAGGTAAACCTTCTGGATCTTATGTTCGGTTTTTACGAAGATAAAATCGCTCAGAAAATCGTTTTGGGCATTGGTCTCTGTCTTGATCTCCGTTTTAGCCGAAGGCTGGATAATGGCTTGCGCTTTTTGCACCGACTTAAAAAAACGATCAAACGCGATAGGTTTTAACAAGTAGTCGATCACATCCAGTTCATAGCCTTCCAAAGCATATTGAGAATAGGCGGTGGTTAAGATCACTTTGGCCTTTCCATTGGCAATACGCAAAAACTGTATGCCGGTAAGCTCAGGCATTTGCACATCCAAAAACACAAGGTCAACAGCACCCTCTTGCACCAGTTGCAAGGCTTCAATAGGGTTTGTGGTCGACTTAATTAAAGTCAAAAAGGGCATTTTGGAGATGTAATCTTCCAGTATATGGAGCGCCAAAGGCTCATCGTCAACTACAAGGCATCTGATCATTTTATAAAACTAATGATAATTCGCAGGTATAAATATCTGGTTTGTCCTGTATATCCAATTTGTATTTATAGGGATAAAGTAGCTCAAGCCTCCGTTTTACATTTTGCAAACCCACGCCACCCTCCAGGTCCCTGTTATTCATGTGCTTCTTATTTTCTATATAGAAATGCAGGTGTGTGCCATCCAGGTTTATAAGCATACGTATCGGTATCGACGGATCATTGGCCACACCGTGCTTAAAAGCATTTTCAATAAATGCGATCAGTAACAAAGGTACTATCTTTTGATTGCCAACCTCGCCGGTTATCTTAAAATCGACGAATGCCTTGCTGCCGAAACGTATCTTTTGCAGGTCGATATAGTTCTGCAGGTATTGCAGCTCTTTTGCCAGATCAACCTTTTGATCATTACTCTCATAGAGCATATACCGCATGATTTCCGATAGTTTCAGGATGGCCTCAGGAGTAGTGTCCGACTTTTGATAGGCCAGCGAATAAATACTATTGAGCGAGTTGAACAGAAAATGCGGATTGATCTGCGACTTTAGGAAAGCCAGTTCCGCGCTCAAACGCTGGTTCTCCAAATCGCGCTGTACACGCTCATTTAAAAACCAGTCCACCGCAAATTTTAAGGCAGTACTTAAGAAAAGAAAGAATACATTAACCAGGGCTGAGCTGGTAACATAGCTCCAGAATGAGGAGTGCCTCCCTTCATGCACCAGGATGACGTTCTTGAAAATAAGGGCGATCCCATATTTCCCCAACGCAAAAACAACAATGGTCCCAATAAGCACTAAGGTATAATCGCGGTATTTTTTCTTATCTAAAAACTGGGGGAGGAGATAAAGGTAATTAAGATAGAACAGGCCAATATTAATAACGCCGAATAAGCCGAATATGATGATCAGCGCTTCAACGCTAAATTTCGCGGCATCATGGGTAATGTATGAGAAATAAGAGATAACGCTTACCCAGAAAGCTATGTGCCAGAATATTTGCCAATTTTTTTTCACCGCAACTAATGTAATATTTTGTGTGTGTTACTGTCTAATATTTATATATAGTCATGCTTTTTACCGATGAACCGGCTTTAATTTCCGATGAACACCTTGTTTCAATTAATTGCCCGTTCATCTACAAAACCCGTCAGTTGGTCTAATACTTTTTAACAGGTTAAAAATTAGATATTTCTTTGTTGTGTTAAAAAACACTCACAATGAAAAAGCTGATCACAAACTCGAATCCATTTATCCTGCTGCTGTTACCTGTAGTATTTGCTTTAGTGATGGGGATAAGCTACCAGGCTCAGCAAAAGAAGGTATACACCGGGACTTCTGCAACAGTGCAAGCCACTTCGCTGTTTTACAAGGGAGTAACTTTAGTTAAAACTGTTTGCTCAATTGCCAAAGAAAAGATATGGTAATAGAAACGCAGGGATTAAGCTTTAGTTTCGGCAGCCAGCAGGTTGTTAAGTCGCTATCTCTGCAAGTACCCGAAGGAAGTATATATGGTTTTTTAGGCCCTAACGGCGCCGGTAAAACCACCACTATAAAACTGCTGCTCAACCTGTTAAAAACAGACCAGGGCAGCATTCGTATTTTTAACCAGGACCTCGAAGCCCACCGCATTTCTATTCTCTCGCAAATAGGCTCACTTATTGAGCAGCCTGCTATTTATGGACATCTATCAGGCAAAGAGAATATGATGAACCGTGCGCTACTGCTCCAGGTAACCGAAAGCCGGGTTGATGAAATGCTGGCTTTAGTGCATTTAAAGGATGCAGCCAATAAAAAAGCCGGCAAATATTCATTGGGTATGAAACAGCGGCTTGGAATTGCCCTTGCGCTATTGTCTGACCCAAAATTGCTGATCCTGGATGAACCAACCAACGGCCTTGATCCGAATGGCATTATCGAAATACGCGAATTGCTGATCAGGCTGGTGAGCAAATACAACAAGACGGTTTTTGTTTCGAGCCACTTATTAGCCGAAGTTGAGCGTATGGCTACCCACGTGGGCATTATTGATAAAGGTGAAATGCTTTTCCAGGGAAGTATTGCTGATCTGCAGGCTATCAGCCAGCCGCAGATTTATATCGAGGTGAATAATACGGTTGACGTTGCCAATTTCCTGAAGAAAAAAGGCTTTACAATAACCGAGATCAATGACGATCACCTTTCTGTGCCGTTTGTTTCAAAAGTGCAGATGGGGGAGATCAATACGCTGCTTAATCATAATAATTACCAGGTTTTCAGTATCCATAAAGTACATAAAGATCTTGAAAAACTGTTCTTAGATATCACCCAAAAAGCCTGAGCCGATGAAAGGACTTATACTATCGTTCCGTTCTGAGTTTTACAAAACGCGCAAAACAATGGCTTTCTGGAGCGCTATCCTGTTGCCATTGGCCATCTGCACATTACTTTTTGTTGGTTTTGCCAATCATGCCGATAAATTGGCATCCAGTCCCGGTTTTATGCTATGGCTGCAGTTTGCGGGTCCTATTATCGCCATTATGGGTACATTGATATTGCCCATGCTGATTGTTTTTGAAGCGTATTCGGTGAATAATATCGAGCATAAAGCCGAAACCTGGAAAACCCTGTTCAGTTTGCCCATTTCCAAATGGTCGGTTTATTCTGCAAAGTATCTTTATGCGCTTTTCCTCGTGACAGTATGCCTGGCGCTGTTCGCATTGTTCACGCTTGGGTTTGGTAATTTGCTAAGCATCGTTAAACCAACACTCAGGTTCAATGAATTTCATATCGAAAGCACACTGGCCCGGGTTTACTTCAAGCTATTTCTGTCGTCACTGGGAAT
>JBQCEA010000724.1:0-4892 GCA_051960695.1 Mucilaginibacter sp.
CTTATATGTAAATAGTTTACGGCCTAAATTTCCATTTGCGTCAATTCCTTCAATAATTACACGGTATGTTCCTTTACCATCGGCATTGTAAAATTCCAGCGAGGCTGCGCCGTCTTTATCGGTCACAATGTTTGGGGCCCAATAAATTGTACTGCGCAGATCGGGCCTGTTAGCCGAAGCAGACGAAGTATTGTATTTTGGGGCATAAAATTCGCGGGCTTTATAAAAGCCACGCGGCCTGAAGTTTAAAGTACCCAGTGAAGTTTCAACGGTCTGCGGAGAGTCGTTATCCTGTATTTTTGATGTTAGTACCAACACACCTGCGCCGCCATTTATTCCATATATACTGGCATTACTAGCTCTTAATACCTCCACTGTTTCAATTGAATGTGGATTCAAACCATCAAAAATATCTATGGAAATTGGCGTACCGTCTAATACAATGTACATAGGTTCATTGGATTCTCCTAAATAGTTAACAGTAAGGGATTCCCCAAGTAAGTATGGTGTACCATTAATAAAATTCACATTGCGTAAAACACCGTTCAATCCCGTAATCATATTAGGCGCGTTTTCAAAAGCTTCATGATTCACCGCCTGATCGGCATGGCCCGCACCGCCAAAATTTGATGAACGGTAGTTTTTTGATGCCTGATCATTATATTTCGTTTTTACCACATTTTGCCCTTCGTATTTATACTCCGGTGAGCTGAGATCGGTACCCGAAACGCCATACCTGGTATTGATCACCAAAACACCCGAACTGCCACTTGAACCGTATGCAGACGCATCCGAACCTTTCAATACTTCAACATTCTTAATATTCGATGTTTTTATCTTATCCAGGTTTGCATAGCTGCCTGTCACTTTTCCGTCTATCACAATAAGCATCGGGTACCTGTTGCCTTGCAGATACGGTGCACCCGAAACAAACTTCAGGCCCTGCAATTGCCCTCTCAACGCTGCCGTAAGCGACGATGAATTGCCAAGGTCGTCGCCACTGATCTCCTGCCTGCCATTGGGGGAGCCATTTGATGCCGATCCGGTATTCATGGCCGCATTACCAATCGATTGTTCCCCTGTAACCGGCTCCATGCTGGCAGATACTGCAGGTTCCTGATCTTTCTCAACGGTAATTGTTGCCTGATTTTTGCTTTTGGCCGATCCTGTAGCCTGTAAAGTAAACGATGTACCATCTGCAAATGGCGGCAGGTTATATGCAAAACGCCCGGCATTATCAGTTTTTTCGTCCATCGTAATATTAGCTGATGGTGCCATCAATAAGAGGTCCTGATTGGCAATGGGCGTTCCATCAGGCTGTTTTTCCGTGCCCGTTACAATGATCTCTTTTTCAGGCGCATAGGTAAATGGTTTGTTATCACCGCTCATCAATTGCTTCCAGGTAAACCTTCTGTAGCCCTGGGTAAGCATCAGATTGTCCAGGTCGCTTGCTGTTTGGGGCGTGTTAGACGTAAAATAGTAGTTAGGCTGTTCTACATACCCCTTCAGGTCAGATGTCAATAACAGGTACGACAGTATGGTGGTTTCATCGTTATCATTGTAAGGCACTTTGCCACCGTCTATTACGGCTGCTGACAGGTAGCTCTGTGTGCCGGTATTATTGCTTTTAGTATTAATATTAAGCTCGACCCTATCTCTCGATTTATATGTCTGTTTATTACTATTAACTGCTATATCCAACATATCGGCATTCTTCAAAAACAATAGCCTTTCGCTCAAAGGCTCTCCATCCTGCGAAAACAAGGTTATTTGCATTATGCCGGATGGAAATTCTTTATCAGCCAAATCCATACCCATTACCCGGTTATCTAATTTAGTAGTTACCGTACGCACTTTCCCTCCTGAGTAAATGGCCAGTCCCACATCTTTATTTTGATTTTCCTGTAAATAGGCTTTATTGCAAACAATATTCAATGAAACTTTGCCAAGCGTATCCTTTACCTGCAGCATTATACCTTTTGCAACAGGCGCAGGCAGATCAACACTGCTTTGTGCGCCATTACTGAAGGTAACTTTTGCCTTATACGTTTTACCTGCCTCGGGCTGAAGATAAAAGTAACCCATGCCCAGATGCGATGAATGAAAAGTGGCAACCTGCGTGTTATTGTTATCTACTATAACGCCCTTGGCATCAATACCCAATCCGTTGGTCCCAATTGCCTTAAAGGCCACTTTACTGATCAATGAAGCTATCAGATCACCGCCCTCCGGAAAAAATTGTATGTCAGGATTGGTTGATTGTACAGCATTGACCATTCCACCACCATTTGACGATTTGATAGGTATGGTTTTATTAAAGAGATAATCCGGCGTATTCTGCATATACCGGGTAAATGCCCGTACCCTGTAGTTGCCATCTTTTAAGGTATCTGGCAATGCAAAATCACCCCAGGCTAATCCATTTTTAAGCTGTAAAAGAATAGTGCGAATGATGGTATTTTGCGGATTGATCAGATCAACATGCAATATTCCGCTCGCTGCCGATGGCAGATGATATTCGCCAAGTGTTACATAAGCCTTAAAATACATGGTATCGCCGGCAGCATAATAAGGCCTGTCAAAATGTAGATATGCCTTCTCAATTATCTTATCGTTCAGGAAGGATTTAAGCTTTGATACATTATTTTGTAAGGCCGCATCATTTTGGGCATACGCAACAGGAACAAACGCAATCAAAGCAAGCAACGCGATCAGGTAACCTATTTTTTTCATCAGAATAAGGTTAAATGTAAAATAACTTTATTGTACATCCTCTACCGTCCCGGGGGATGACTATAATTGGTTGCTTAAATCTATAACTAAATTTTTAATTTTCAAATTATAATTAAAAATTTAGTTATAAACCTTCTAACTGTGTTACAGAAAGTTGCAATGCTATTTTATCGGCTTAAAAGAAGTTGCCACCCTGGCGAGCTCGGCTTCAGTTATCAGTTCGGGCGCTTCAAACTGGCGAATAACAAGCGCATTGGCGAATTTTATAGTTCCACCCGTAGTTTTAATGGTAACCCCATCTTCAGATATGGCGTGATCTTTATAATCGCCGATGGACGAATTATGGCGGGCAAGCCGCATTAATAGTTCAACTATTGCGTAAGTAGGCAGATCGCTTTTGGGCATGGTGTCAAAAATACATTAAGCACTTAACAAGTTTTAATTAAGCTTTTGTTAAGCGTTAACACTAATTTAACGTTTTATACACAAAAGATGTTTACCTGTTATTGCCATTATTGTTGTCGCCGCCGCCATTGTTATCTGATGGCATATCGCCGTTGTTATCTTCCTTGTCCTTATCTTTCTTAAACTCAAGCTTACCGAACTTATAATTCAGCGTGATGCCAAACGACTGGAAAGGCACCTGGCGGATATTTGTCTGGTAAAAATCAGGCCCGTATGTAATTGCTTTCTGAGTAATGTATTTACTGAACGGATCTGTCGCGGTTAACCCTATGCTGAATTTCTTATTCCATAATTCTTTGCGTACAGCAAGATTATAGAAGGCAAATACCGGTCTTGTCCCCTGGATAGTTTTCTGCGACGAATTGTAATTACCAAATAACTCAGCAGTAAGATTATGTCCGAACTGATACGTGGCATTCAGGTTAATACGGTACATAAAACCACTCACTGTTGGATTGCCCGGATTAGTAGTTATACGGTCGGAATACATCATGTTCGAGCGCAGGCTGAACTTATTAGTAACCGGAACAGAAAAAAACAAGTTTAATCCTGTTGTGGTTTCTGTGCCAATATTGTAACGCTGGGTCAATGAAACGTTATAATAATACTGGGTTGAGCTCACCTTCAGCGAGTCATAAAGCCGGGTATAAGATTGCAGGTCGTTGGTATTATAGCGGTAAAATCCGCCTGCATAGATATTGGCGCCATTGGCAAAAGTTTTACTATAACCCAACTCATAATTATGCCCTACCTCGGGTTTAAGATTTGGGTTACCCGTGCTGATATTGTGCGGGTCGCTGATATTCAGGAAAGGGTTCAGATCGCCATAATCAGGCCTTTCAATACGATAGGTATAGCTCAGCTTGATAGACTGCGTTGCATCAAGTTTATGTGAAAGCACTGCTGAAGGCGCCAGGATATTATAGCTCGGGATATGTGTGTTCTGAAAATCGGCCGTAGTAGTTGTATATTCATCCCTTATGCCAGCTTTTCCATCAATGAAACCATTGAAGAGCGAAAAAGTGGCCGACAAATAATAGGCATACACATTCCTGGTATATTTAAAGCCATAGGTCTGGAAATCATTTGGTACATACATTCCATTCCTAAGCGAATCTGTTACCACATTGCTGTTTATCGTTTCAAATTCACCTTTGGCACCCGTCTCCAGCGTAAAGTTTTTACTGAACGGTTGTGTATAGTCAATAGAAATATTGTTTTGATGGTCAGTTCCCGGACTATTACCTTGCGAGCTGGATGGAGGATAGCCGCCATTCAGGTAATCCTGCCGCTGAAAGAAGCTTGAACTGTTGTTACCATTGCTTGATGTATATAATATATCCAGTTCCTGGTTCTCTTTGGCAAATGTCTTTTTATACCCTAAGCTGTAATCAAAATACTTTCCGTTAAAACGGCTGTCCGAATTACGTGTGCTATTAATATCAGAAGCAACGTTGTTGTGGATGATATCGTATTTGATCTGCTCCTCGTTAGTTGGACCAAAATTGTGATTTTCGAAATAATTGTAGCCGATAGAAGCAGTCAAAGCATCTTTTGGTGTAATGTCCCAATTAAAACCTATGCCTGAATGATAGCCACCCCGGGTAAAGCCGCTGTTGCCGTTTTGGAGCAGATTGGTTGAAGTGTCACGTGCGCCGTTGTACGATAAGCGACTGTTGCTATTCAGTGTAGTA
>JBQCEA010000725.1:0-2569 GCA_051960695.1 Mucilaginibacter sp.
TGAAGTAATGCGGTTTACAATCTTTTCACCGTTCGAGCCGAGGTAGTTAATAAAGGTTTCGGTGTTGCTGTAAAAGAAGTAAACCAACACGCACATAATAATAATTGCGGCAAGTATAGCCCCGGTATTTAACAGAAAATCCGGCTTGTCATAAGCAATGGTATGGGCGCTCAGCGTAAAAAGTACGGAAATAGTTCCCGCCCCGGCGGTTATAGGAAAGGCTATCGGAAAAAACAGCTTATCCTGGACATGACTGAAGGCCGCTGAGTCGGGATTATCCGTTGTGCTCTTCTCAACCGCATCTTCGTCTTTATCCGACGAAAGGAACTCCCAGCCTATTTTACAGATCATGATACCACCAGCCAATTGTACCACAGGTATCGATATACCAAAAAGCTCCAGGATGTAGTGCCCGGCAAATAATGATACGCTACATATCAGCAACACATACAATACTATTTTTTTAACCGCGGCCCTCCTTTCATTTCTTGACAGGTTAGAAAGATATGGATTAACAATAAATGCTGAGCCGACAGGGTTGATAACCGGAAATAAAGCGATAATACCGATAAACAGAAAATGGACAAATGAATGATAAAAATGATACATTATTACGATATGTTATCTTTCTCAGGGTTAAAAACTTAACAGTAAAGCTATTGAAATTAAGCTAAAAACACATTGATATTCTAATCACCTTCTAATCCCGGACAGTGAATTGTATCTGTAATTTTGTAGCGCATAGCAGGTCCCTTTACCTGCTTTTGTGATAAGGTTTAGGTTAAAGCCCCCAAGCTGCGAGAGTGAGGGGGCTTTTTTGCTTTAACCCGCGGACTGTACTTTTGTATGTATCTTAAGCCTATTCCATTTACTTAATTGGTATATAATTGAAAAATTTATATGACAGAACAATATATTTACCCCGTAATAGTTAAACCATTTCATTAAATTGCTATCATACAGGATATGAGAAAAATTGCCCTGATACTTTTCCCGCTGTTTATTTACAGCAATATAAGCAGTGCTCAAAATACGGTTGTGGATACACATCCCTCCTCGCAGATATACGCCATCGACTACCAATCCGGACAGGAAACACTGGTTGATTATGATCAGGCAATACTGTTTAAAGACGCGTTTATTGACCTGGTAAACCATACAACGGAAGGCCGGGCTATTCTGCAGATGGCACGCGGCCGCAAAACAGCTACGATCAAGCAAATTGACCCGCGTAAACTGAATGGTTATCAACTTACCTGGCAAACCACAGCTTATGGTCAAAGCACCATTATAGGCACCTTCTATTACAATATCGATCAGAATGCCTTGTATTTTTATGATAAGGAATCCCGCGATTGGGTGAACATACCGGTTATCGGCCAAAACCAGGTAAACTTAGACAATTGCCAAACTTACAGCAGGTTTAACAGCGAGCAGGGCTCTGTTCCTGACCTGTCGCTGAATAATAGTTCGCAGTCTGACCTTTCCGTTGACCAGGCCACAGCAGATATGCAGGCAGGTTTGGATACACTGACCGACGAAGAAATTTCAACCGATGTTGAACCTCCTGCCCTTCCCGATTATGATCAGCCACCATGCCCCGCCGACGGTTACTTATGGCAGCCGGGTTATTGGGCATATAGTGTTTCAGCTAACGATTATTATTGGGTTCCGGGTGTTTGGGTAGCACCACCGCGCCCTGATCTGTACTGGACACCGGGGTACTGGGCCTTTGTTGGCGGCGTATACCGTTTCCACAGGGGTTATTGGGGGCCATCTGTAGGTTTCTATGGTGGCATTCATTACGGGTTTGGCTATTTCGGTGTAGGTTTTGTCGGCGGCGAGTGGCGCGGCAATGCCTTCAGGTACAATACTGCTGTAGTGCATGTAAACACCACTATTGTGCACAACACTTATGTAAACAATACTGTCGTGAGAAATACAACTTTTGTAGGCCACAGGGCAAGTTTTAACGGTCAGGGCGGCATTGTTGCCAAACCTACAGCACAGGAACGTGTTGCCATGAGCCAGCCGCATTTAAACCCGACCAATGCCCAGATCGCCCATCAGCGCGCGGCGGTATACAATAAAAGCCAATTCTCATCTGTGAATCGGGGCCGTCCTGCGGTAGTTACCATGACCAAGGTGAATGCTGCGCCGGCCAATTATAAGACCAATATTCCTGCTGCTAATAATGGGAACCGTTTCGGCAACCCCAGGAATAATGGCAATCCAACGCCAGGAAACCCGAGGGATAATAATTTCAGGAACAATGGCAATCACGCTCCAGGTAATCCAAGAGTAAATGGAATTCCGGGAAATAATGCGAAACCAACTCCTGAACTGGAAACTCCAAAAGGAACCAATCCGGCAAACAACGAGAACCATATGCCGGCTAATCCAAGGGTAAATAGCATGCAGGGAAATGTGAATCCAACTCCTACTCCGGAAAATCCAAGGGGAACAAACCCGGCAAACAACGAAAATCACATGCCGGCGAATCCAAGAGTGAACGGCACTCCTGGAAATAATGCCACCCCAACACCAGAAAATCCAAGAGGTACAAATC
>JBQCEA010000726.1:0-3177 GCA_051960695.1 Mucilaginibacter sp.
TAAAGTTGATAAAGTTCTGTTCGTTTTGTGTTTTCCAAACCAGTTCTACCTCGTTTTTGCGGTCTATCTTATTAGCATCAAAACTGATCAGCTTATAAGTATATGACGGATCAACGCTCAATACTAAAGAGAATCTTTTTGAATGATAGCTATTGGTGTCAGTGGTAACAGTAAAACTATAGGTATTTGTAGTGCGCATGTTAACGCTGTCTTTCAGGAAAGCATCTTTCAGCCATACATTATAATATTGTGGTATACCCTGGATGGTTTTCATGTTAAGGATATAATTGCCATAAGCTGAAACAGATGTCTTCAGGTAAATGGTATCACCCTTGGGCGACAGTGGGAGTTGATTAATAGCAAGTGGAATATTATCACTTGATAAGCTGGAAAGGCTTACCACTCCCGTTCCCTGGTGGTAACGGGCATCTTCCATCATGTTAAATGACGCTTTGGCGTTGTCATTAAACTGGACTATTATACCATCGGTATTAATACTATCTTTTTCGATCTGTAAGCGCAAAAATCGGTCGTTGTCATTAATAGAAGCCAGGTTTTTTACGTGGGCCATGTATAGGTTTGTACCTGTATTTTGCGAAAGAGTGGTTTTTGCCAATTCAGTGAAGGTCAGCGAAGCGCCGGTACCGGTTGCGAAAATAAAGAAACCCTGCCCGCTGGCTATAATATTGCTGTTGGTATTGCCCTGGGTCCCTACTTTGCTTGCTGATCCGGCTTTGTATACATTATAATTGCCAGCGCCTTGTCCTGCAAGAACTAATTGGTAGCAGAATGGGGCAATGTTTGTCTCCTGAATACCCGAACCATACTGATCCCAGTCGATGGAGCAGGCATACGGGTTGCCTATTAGGTTGTTGCCTTCGACAGAAGCTGAACCAGAAACCGTGGTGAATCCCAAATTTGTAGAAGACGGAGTGTACCAGTTCGCAACTGTGATGTTTCCCTGGTTTAATGTTCCGGTTGTTGTTAATGTGTCCGTAGTTGGTGTAGCACCCACGGTAGTTAACGTAGCAAGGCTGGACTGATGCAGGCTGCCCCGGTAATAGAATAAGTATCCGTTGCCGATAGGGATATTTGTAGTTGGATAAGTTGTATCATCCATGCCATAAGTTGGAGATGTGTTGATATTGTTGATACCCCTGAAATTACTGTTGAGGAAGGTAGTGTATTGTGGTGCAAGGTTTTCGCGGAACAGGTAAAGGGTAGGATTGCCGGTTTTGTCAAATCCGCCGGCAACGCCATTTGTGCCGGTAAGCGGAACAGATCCTTTTAAATAGTTGATACTGTAAACATTGTTTGTGCCAACAGTTGAAGCATAAACCGGAGATGACATTAAACGATAACCTCTGAAAGCGCTCATATAACGCTGTACAGCTACGTTACCTGTTATACTGCCATTTGTAGGGAGCTGTGCCACACTGGCCGAGCCATTTGCATCAGAATACAGGGTAAAAGTAGCGCTGCTGCTGATCACAAGTTTAGTGCCTGTATTCAGCAGCGTTAATACTCCTGTGCTTTTTATACCAAAGTTTCCGCTTTGAATAGTGTTCGTATTGCTGTTTATCAATTCTAAATTATTGAAGATAGTGCCATTGCCATTATCTTTCAGGGCGATTGTTCCGGGATCATTAAAGATGCATGTGCCTGTACCCGCAGTAAAGGTACCGCTGTTGGTGTAATCGCCGGCTATGCTGAAATTGGCTGAGCCCAGGTTTAAAGTGCCTGTAGTTACAAAATCGAAACCCAGGGTTATAGCTCCGCTTGCCTGTGTAAACGTACCGCCATTTGTTGTTTTGCCGGTAATGGATACTGTGCCGCTTCCAGTTTGTATAAATGCTGATGAGGTCCCGGAATTGGTGAAGGCTCCGCCAACTGATAGGGGCCCGTTGTTTTGTTTAATAGTGCCGAAGTTGCTTACAAAGCCCGCGATGGTAATGCTGCCACTGCCTGTTTGAACAAGTGATGATGTGACTGAACTGTTAACTAAAGAACCATGTGTAACAGATATGCTTCCGCTGCTGGTTTGATTTATAGTACCTGAATTGGAGATGTTACTCGCTGTTAAAGTCAAAGAGCCCGTACCGGATTGATTGTAAACGCCTGAATTAGTAAGAATCCCGGCTATGCTTAAAGTGCCGCTGCCTGTTTGTGTTACCGTGCCTGAGTTTGTAAAGTTAGCGCTGAATTGAAGCGTGCCGTTAACTACCAGGGTTAGTGGTACGGTGTTTATAAATGATGAGGCATCTGTAAGGGTAGCGCCTGTATTTACAGTCAGCGTTACAGCCGTAGCATTGCCAAAAATTATTCCTGCGCATGATGTACTGGCAGATACCGCAGGCTGGCTGCCGGTAAATGCTACTACACCGATATCAGCAATATCAAGCGCGCCGGGTACGACGCCGGTGGTACCGGTAGCTGAATTTTTCCAATTCGAACCTGTATTCCAGTCAGAGCTGGTTGTCCCTGTCCAGTTAAAGATCCCGGCATATCCGTTTAAGGATAGCAGTAACAATAGAACAGGCAAGAGTATCTTCGGTAAATGTTTACTCAATTGCATAAGGTTGGTAACTTATAATTAATCAATTGTGTGCTTTATAGTATGGCAATAATCATGCATTTAGCTATGGGAAGGAATAAAATCGGGTAAATGCCCCTGAATGCATAATACAGGGTAATTATTTCTTAACTATTCTGAAAAAAGAAAGCTTTTATTGATGGCAATATTCCCCGGGATGGGAAAAATTTCCCCGAAAGAAATAACATTTAATTAGAATTTTATTATCTGAATAGTGATTCAAATAGGTACTTGTTACCGCACAAAAAAGCCGGGCTGCAATGAGCATACCCGGCCGATCAATTTGTTATGGTAAGTTAAATTTTCAGCGTTAGAGTTTGACAAATTTAGTTTGCCCAACGATGCTGTTGTTCTTGTTTTCTACAACCTGTATCAGATAAGTGCCATTGAGCAGGTTGCTGATATTATCCTGCCATTGAGTATTTTTGATAACCGCATATCTTACGGTCATGCCAACACTGTTGGTTACCCGGATAGTATAAGATGTTTCTCCCGGCTTTTTAGGTATGATAGTTAAATTGATATCATGCGCAGCGGGGTTGGGATAACAGCTTACATTTAACAGGTCTTTGTCTGCGATCTGT
>JBQCEA010000727.1:0-4374 GCA_051960695.1 Mucilaginibacter sp.
TCCTGGTTTTCCATATTCTGCTGCAGGCAAAGCTTCAGGTAAGTGATCGCTGTTTCATAATCGCCCATGTTCTGGTGCACATAAGCAATGTGTAGCAATATTTCATCTGTTTCTTCCGCCAGATCAAGTGCTTTTTCGTAATTCTCCAGCGCTTCAGCATAGCGCTCCATATTCTCGTACAAATTGCCCCGAATGATATAAATATCCGGGTCAGACGATTCAAGTAAAGCTGCTTTTTCCAATGCCAAAAACGCATCGTTAACACGGTTAGTTACAACCAGCAGTTGTGCTTGTTTGATAAGGAATACGGCAGCGAAAGGGTGCTGGCTGCATGCATAATCAACCACTTGTAAGGCTTTCGCCGGGTCATTCTTTTCGATGTAATAATCGATGATGTTTTCAAACGCTTGCGCATCAAAAAAATACTGGTCGTGATTACGAATCATTTCTTCGTAACGTTCAACTGAAAACTTTGGGTCTTCGTTGAATCCAAATTCAAATTCTTCTTCCATTCAATATATTTTTCAGAACGCTTAGCGGCCATAATTGGTTTCCGGCGTCAGCCGGATATTAGCCTTTGCTGTGTTTAAATTACAACTCATCGGCGTCCAAAAGGCAATTTAGTTTTCAACATTCAAACATTTTTCACATCGCGCAGCACAACTGCCTGATACTAAATTCGAAGTAATTACGTGCTTATGCGGGCAATGAGTGAGCTGATGATAAATTGCCTTAAAGATTTCTACCTTTGACAAAAATTCAGTTATGAGCCTCAATATTTCTGAAATACTTGGTCATTTACATATAAACGACAATAATCGTGCCTTTAGTACGGGCCGCGGCTGGGGTGGCAGTGATGGCAGTGAAACCAAAACCATCTACTCACCTGTAGATGGGAAAAAGATCGCTTCAGTACAATTATGCACAGAGGCTGATTATCATAAAGTAATTGAAAAGGCCTCAGAAGCTTTTAAGCAATGGCGTACTGTACCTGCACCCAAACGCGGCGAAATAGTACGCCAAATAGGCGAAGCGCTGCGTAACAAAAAGCAACAACTGAGTACGCTGGTATCTTACGAGATGGGCAAAAGTTTGCAGGAGGGCTACGGTGAAGTGCAGGAAATGATCGATATCTGCGACCTGGCTGTTGGCCAGAGCAGGCAACTGTTCGGTTTAACGATGCATTCCGAAAGGCCGGAGCACCGCATGTATGAGCAATATCATCCGCTGGGCGTTGTAGGCATTATTTCGGCTTTTAATTTCCCTGTTGCTGTTTGGAGCTGGAATGCCATGTTGGCATGGATCTGCGGCGATGTATGTGTTTGGAAGCCGTCTGAAAAAACACCGCTTACGGCTATTGCCTGTCAGCATATTGTGCAGGAAGTGTTTGAAAAGAACGATGTACCTGAAGGTGTATCCTGCCTGGTGATCGGCGACAAAAGAGTTGGTGAGTTGATGGCCAATGATAGCCGCATACCTTTAGTATCGGCAACAGGTTCTACCCGTATGGGCAAAGCCGTTGGAGCGGCGGTTGGCGCACGCCTGGGCCGCAGCTTGCTCGAGCTTGGCGGGAACAATGCCATTATTGTAAGTCAGTATGCTGACCTTGATACCGTGTTAATAGGTGCGGTCTTCGGAGCAGTTGGTACAGCCGGGCAGCGTTGTACCAGTACACGCAGATTGATCATACATGAAAGTATTTACGATCAGTTTAAACAAAAGCTGGTAAAAGCATATGGACAGATTCGCATTGGCGACCCTTTAGATGAGCACAACCACATGGGGCCGCTAATTGATAAAGATGCGGTAAAAATGTATCTCGATGCGATTGAGAAATGTAAATCTGAAGGGGGAAAGTTTGTTGTGGAAGGCGGAAAGCTGGAAGGCGATAATTATGCTTCGGGCTGTTATGTGAAACCATGCATAGCTGAGGTGGAAAATCATTATGAGATCGTTCAGCACGAAACCTTCGCACCGATACTCTATCTTATTAAATATAAAACTATCGAAGACGCAATTCAACTGCAAAATGGTGTACCGCAAGGGCTTTCCTCATCTATTATGACCAATAATTTAAAAGAGGCAGAACAATTTTTGTCTTATGCGGGTTCTGATTGCGGTATCGCCAATGTAAACATAGGTACTTCAGGTGCTGAGATAGGTGGTGCATTCGGTGGTGAAAAAGAAACCGGAGGCGGCCGCGAGTCTGGCTCTGACGCCTGGAAGGTTTACATGAGGCGCCAGACCAATACTATCAATTATTCATCAAAGTTACCATTAGCCCAGGGCATCAAGTTCGACCTATAAATTTAATATCCCTATGCAAAACATTCGTAACCGCTTTATAAGCAGCCTTGTTGCCTTTTCACTGTTCATTACCTTTAATGCGTTTGCACAGCAATTACCACCGTCGCAGCCAGATCCGCCTAAAAACTGGTTCGCACTCGATCTGAAAACGGATGGCTATTTTGGTGTTAGTCTGAACCAGGCTTACCAGTTTTTAAAGGGACACAAAAGCAAGCCTGTAGTGGTAGCAATTATTGACAGCGGGGTTGATACTTTACAACGGGATCTGCAGGGAGTTTTTTGGACCAACCCTAAAGAAAAGCCTCATAATGGCAAAGATGACGACAAAAATGGTTATGTAGATGATGTGCATGGCTGGGACTTTTTAGGCGGCCCTGGTGGTAAATGCGATTTTAATGAAACCGAAGAGGAAGTACGACAATATTATAGGTTAAAAGATAAATATGCCAGCGCCACTGAGGCAACTGCTCCTGATAAAAAAGAATACGCCTTATGGGTGCAGGTAAAAGCCCAGTATGATTCAACCATAACCAAAGCACGCACTGAGTTAAGCCAACTGACACCGATTATGAATGCTCTGGTTGAAACAAGTGGTTATATACGCCATGTGTTGAATTTGAAGGACGACCAAACCTTTACTAAAACTGATGTAGAAAACCTGAAGCCTACTAACGATACATTAATGCAGATCAAAAATCTGTGGCTGATCGCATTTACCGAAGATGTATCAACCAGCACAAATGTGAAGGTTCTAAAAGGGATGAGCGAATATCTTACCAAGCTCAATAATGATATTAGTCCGGATTTGGAAGCCCGTAAAAGGATAGTAGGTGATGATCCTGATGTTTTGCACGATAAGCATTATGGCAATAACCTCGTGAAGTTTGAAGATGCCTCACATGGAACGCAGGTTGCCGGACTGGTTGGCGCTAAGCGCGGCAATGGGTATGGCATTGACGGTGTAGCCGACAACGTAAGACTAATGGTTATTAAAGCCGTTCCTAACGGCGACGAATATGATAAAGATGTGGCTAATGCCATTCATTATGCTGTAGATAATGGTGCCAAGGTCATCAATATGAGTTTTGGCAAAAAGATATCGCCGCATAAAGATTGGGTGGATGAAGCTTTTAAATACGCTGCTGCACATGATGTACTGCTGGTTCAGGCTGCCGGGAATGAGAATAACGATATGGATATAAAGCCTGAATATCCTAACGATACTTTTGCTGACGGGTCTGGTACCGATGCTGATAACGTGATCAATGTAGGTGCGTCAGGATTAAAGCCTGATAGCAGCCTTGCCACCGATTTCAGCAACTATGGTAAGAAGAACGTCGATCTGTTTGCGCCCGGTGTTAAGATCACTTCGCTTGGACTTGATTCTGAAACTGCTACCGACGACGGAACCAGCTTTGCATCCCCAATTGTATCGGGCATAGCGGCTCTTATCCTTGAATATTATCCAAATCTAAGCGCGAGGCAGATCAAGCAGGCCATAATGGAATCAGCCACGCCGCTAACCGGTACTAAGGTGTACAAACCAGGCACTAAAGATATGGTTGATTTCACCACGCTCTGCAAAACGGGGGGCATTGCAAATGCTTACCTGGCGTTACAGGCGGCTTCGAAAATGAAGGGCGAACGGAGATAAACAGTGATCTTCCTTTACAACAATTTACTTAATCAACTATTTTATTGAAAAAACTTTCAATATGTTTTGAAAGTTCAAAAATATAATTACATTTGTGCATGGAATTAGCCGAAGGGAAATTAAAGTTTATTGAAGCTTGGGGTAAATTGGGCTCGGAGTGGGGCATTAACCGCACGATGGCACAGGTACACGCTTTATTACTGATCTCGCCGGAAGCTTTGACCACAGAAGAGATTATGGAAACACTGAGTATCTCGCGCGGTAATGCGAATATGACACTGCGCGATCTAATCAGCTGGGGTTTGATCGAAAAACAGCACCGTGCCGGTGAGCGCAAAGAATATTTCTTTGCCGAAAAGGATGTGTGGACAATTGCCCGCCAGGTTGCCCAGGAACGCAAGAAAAGAGAACTC
>JBQCEA010000728.1:0-5357 GCA_051960695.1 Mucilaginibacter sp.
TCCGTGATACGCCTGATCTTAAGATCGGTGACAGCGTAGAAGTTTTTGTTGAGTCGCAGGAAGATGCTAACGGTCAGTTAGTACTTTCACGCAAACGTGCAAAGACCCAGAAATCATGGGAAAGAATTAATAGTGCATTGGATAATGACGAGATCATCACCGGTTTTGTGAAGAGCAGGACGAAAGGTGGTTTGATCGTTGATATAATGGGCGTTGAAGCCTTTTTACCAGGTTCACAGATCGACATTAAACCTATCAGGGATTATGACATCTATGTGGGCAAAACAATGGAATTCAAAGTTGTTAAGATCAACCACGAGTTTAAGAACGTAGTGGTATCGCACAAAGTGCTGATTGAAGACGACCTGGAAAACCAAAAAACTGAAATTGTGGCCAAATTGGAAAAAGGCCAGGTATTGGAAGGTACCGTTAAAAACATTACCGACTTCGGTGTATTCATCGATCTTGGTGGTGTTGACGGCTTATTGCACATTACCGACATTTCATGGGGCCGTATCGAGCATCCGAGAGAAGTATTGTCACTTGATCAAAAGATCAACGTGGTTGTGCTTGACTTTGATGATGAGAAAAAACGTATTGCCCTTGGCTTAAAACAATTAACCCCGCATCCTTGGCAATCACTTGATCCAGCTATCCAGGTTGGTTCAAAAGTGAAAGGTAAAGTGGTTACTGTGGCCGATTACGGCGCATTCCTTGAGATCATCCCTGGTGTTGAAGGTTTGATCCACGTATCAGAAATGTCATGGTCACAAAATCTGCGTAACCCTCAGGAATTCCTGAAAGTAGGTGACGAGGTTGAAGCACAAGTATTAACACTTGACCGCGACGAGCGCAAAATGTCATTAGGTATCAAACAATTAACTCCTGATCCATGGCAAAATGCTGCTGAAAAATATGCTATCGGCACCAAGCATGTTGCTACAGTTAAAAACATGACCAACTTCGGCGTGTTTGTTGAACTGGAAGACGGCATCGACGGTTTGATCCACATTTCTGACCTTTCATGGTCTAAAAAGATCAACCATCCTAACGAATTCACTAAAGTTGGTGAAAAATTAGACGTGGTTGTTCTGGAACTTGATGTTGAGAACCGCAAGCTGAGCTTAGGCCACAAACAACTTGAAGAAAACCCATGGGATACTTTTGAAACTATCTTCACTGTAGGTTCAATACATGAAGGTACTGTATTAAAAGTAACCGATAAAGGTGCAGTTGTTGCCCTGCCTTACGGCGTTGAAGGCTTTGCTCCAACCAAACACATCGTTAAGGAAGATGGCAAGAGCCTGAAAGCTGATGATGTTGCTGATTTCAAGATCATCGAATTCAACAAGGAAAACAAACGTATCGTTATTTCACACGCACGTATCTGGGAAGAAGCCCGCGACGAAGCCAGGAACACTGAGAACGAAGCCCGCAAGAAAGATGCAAAAGCTACAGTTAATGCGGTGAAAAAAGTGAAAGAGTCTGTTGAAAAATCGACTTTAGGCGACCTGAGCGTACTTGCACAGCTGAAAGAGCAGATGGAAGGCGCTGAGAACAAAGCCAAAAAGGCGGCTAAAAAATCAGAAGAGGCTAAATAAGCTAAAATAAATTTAAATCCTTTAAAGCCCCGCCCGGAAACGAGCGGGGCTTTTTTGTGCTTGTTACACTGAACAGTGAGGCATCTAATTAAATTCTTTGATTAGTCCGGATTTTAAATCCGGACCAACATTTCAGCCAACATTTCAGGCTCTTTTGGACTGCCTGACTTTCGCGGACTTTCGGACTTCCCAACTAAATCTCAAATCTCATTTCTCAAATCTCGCATCTAAACTTTATCTTTGCCCAAATCCACCCTACGATGCAAAACCTCACGCTGCTCGACGGTCAAAAGTTTCAGATAACCATACAGCGTTTATGTCGCCAGTTAATTGAAAATCACGACGATTTTTCTAATACCGTATTAATAGGTATACAGCCGCGCGGTATTTACCTCGCCAAACGCGTAGCCGAAGAACTTCGCAAGATATTGCCCGGCAAAACCATTCTGCATGGCGACATGGACATCACTTTCTATCGTGATGACTTTCGCCGCGGAGAAAAACAGCTGGTGCCAAACCAAACTAGGATCGATTTCATCATCGAAGGTAAAAAAGTGATCATGATGGATGACGTATTGTGGACCGGTCGCACCATTCGCGCAGCACTTGATGGTATGCTTTATTTCGGACGGCCCGCGAAGGTAGAGTTACTGGTGTTGGTCGACCGCCGCTATTCAAGGCACCTGCCTGTAGCAGCAGACTATGTAGGCATAGAAGTGGACTCCATTGCCTCACAAAAGGTAGTGGTAAGCTGGAAAGAGACAGACGGGGAAGATAGGATTACATTGGTATCGGACACAAAATGATTTCGGATTTCGGAATTTCGATTTCGGAATAATATATAAAGCAAATGGACAAAATTGAGTTAAAGGCTCGGACAAAAAAATTTGCGATTGGCGTAATCAAATTTGTTGAAAAGTTGCCATCTAACCGCTCACTAAATGTTTTGATTAACCAATTGCTAAGAAGTTCATCATCAGTTGGATCGAACTATCGTTCAGCATGTAAGGGAAAATCAACCGCCGATTTTATAAACAAAATAATTATAATAGAAGAAGAAGCTGATGAGTCGTTATTTTGGTTAGAATTAATAGAAGAATCTGGATTTAGCTCAGAAAGTTTACTCGCATTAAAAAAAGAGGCCGATGAATTAACTGCCATTTTTACTGCAATTGGCAAAACCGCTAAGGAGAATCAAAGATCCAAGTATTCAGAATCCAAACAAATCCGAAATCGAAATTCCGACATCCGAAATTAAAAAGATATGGCACAGTTAAGCACAAGGCACTTATTAGGAATTAAAGACTTAAACCGGAATGACATTGAACTCATTTTTGAAACTGCAGATGAGTTTAAATCGGTTTTAAACCGTCCGATCAAGAAGGTGCCTTCATTGCGGGATGTTACTATTGCCAATATTCTCTTTGAGAACTCGACCCGTACCCGTTTATCTTTTGAACTTGCAGAAAAACGTCTTTCGGCTGATGTGGTCAACTTCGCTGCATCATCTTCTTCTGTAAGCAAAGGTGAAACACTAATAGATACCGTTAACAATATCCTGGCCATGAAGGTGGCTATGGTGGTAATGCGCCACCCGTATGCCGGTGCAGGGATATTTTTATCAAAGCATGTAAAGGCACAGATCGTAAATGCCGGCGATGGCGCACACGAACACCCCACCCAAGCTCTACTGGATGCCTTTTCTATCCGCGAGAAATATGGTGAGGTGGGCGGCAAAAAAATTGCGATTATAGGCGACATATTGCACTCGCGCGTGGCGCTCTCAAATATCTTATGCCTTAAACAATTAGGTGCTGAGGTAATGGTGTGCGGTCCAACTACGCTGATACCTAAATATATTGGTGCTTTGGGTGTAAAAGTTGAGCACGATCTGATCAAAGCCCTCAACTGGTGCGATGTAGCCAATATGCTGCGTATACAGCTCGAAAGACAGGATATCAAGTATTTTCCTTCGCTGCGCGAATACAGTATGTTATACGGCTTGAATAAAGAAATACTGGACTCACTGGACAAGGAGATAATTATTATGCACCCCGGCCCTATTAACCGCGGTGTCGAAATCACCAGCGACGTTGCCGACAGTAAGCAGTCCATCATTCTCGATCAGGTAGAGAATGGCGTGGCCATCCGTATGGCTGTGCTTTATCTGCTTGCCGGACAAACGCAATAATATTCCCGATTTATTGTTCAATTGTTATCTTGTTTAATAATTGAAAACATTGCTAAGAAACTATCTGAACGGATTCCTTATTGCCTTATGCCTTATGGCTTCCCTTTCTGTACAAGCGCAAAGCGTCCAACAGCGCAGAAATGATTCTGTGTTCCAATTAGTTCAGAAATATTTTAATGCCCAACAGGCTGATTCCATTTATGCATTAGCCGGTGAAAAATTCAAAGCGGCATTAAGCCGTGAAACGTTCCGGTACGTGGCAGAGAACCAGCTTTTCCCATTCGGACAGATCAAAGCGGCATCACCGATCAGCTTTGTGAACGATAAAGTAAGTACTTATAAGCTCATATTTGACTCTGCAACGCTGCAATTACTTCTCAGCCTTGACGCACAGCAAAAGCTTGAACTGTTTCTCTTTCAGCCATATAAAATCGATCTTGACAATAAACCGGAGCCTGTTGCCACTACCAACCTAATGCACACGGTTATCGACAAAAAGGTCGATTCGGCCGCAAGAACTTATATACAGAAAGGAAATACGGTTGGTTTGAGCGTCGGCATATTCAGAAATGGCACTATCAGCACTTATAATTATGGCGAGATTGCACAAGGCACTTACAAACTGCCCGATGCTAATAATCTTTACGAAATAGGCTCGATAACCAAAACGTTTACTGCAACGCTGCTCGCATATTACGTCAACACCCACAAAGTAAAATTAACCGATCCGATAACCAAATACCTTCCGGATTCTGTTGCTTCAAACAAAGCATTACAAGGCATTACACTCGAAATGCTGGGCAACCACACCTCGGGTTTACCGAGGTTACCCGACAATCTTGAATTCCATTCACCGCACCAGGACGATCCTTACCGCGACTATTCCTTCCAGGACCTGTATTCGTATTTGAAAACCTGCAAATTAAATAGCGAACCGGGCAAAGAGTATATCTACTCTAATTTGGGCATCAGCTTGCTCGGGGTAATTTTAGAGAAAATTAGCGGAAAAAGTTTTGAACAGATGGTTGAGCAAATTATCTGTACTCCATTGGGAATGAAAAGCACTGTGCAAAACTTAACGCCATCACTCAGACAAAGATTTGTGAAGGTCTATACTGAAAGCGGTAAAGAAACCACTGCATGGCATTTTTATGCTCTCGCCCCTTTCGGCGCTTTAAAATCAACGGTGAACAATCTGCTTACTTACGCAAAAGCCAATATGTTTCCGAATGAAACTGCATTATCAAAGGCATTTCAGCTAACACATCATATCACTTACAATAAAAATGGCCTTAAAATGGGCTTGGGCTGGCACATGATCGTCGTAAATAACGTTGAATACTACTTCCATGATGGCGGCACTTATGGTTGCAGCAGTTTCCTTGCCTTTAACCCGGTAAAGAAACTGGCAGTTGTAGTGCTTTCAAACTGTGGCGCAAGCGTTAATGATATCGGGGTTGATATCATCAAAAAGATACAGTAAGTAATGCTTTAGATTAATCACGCAGAAAGTGATATATGGAGACTCTCCGAAGGTAAAAAAAGCAGGTGGTTCCGATGGAGCC
>JBQCEA010000729.1:0-11305 GCA_051960695.1 Mucilaginibacter sp.
ATCATCACGAGGCTATCGATCCAAACGTTTTCGCCGATCCAAACTTCATCGCCGATGGTCAAATTCCAGGGATATTTGATATTGACGCAAGGCTTTATTTCGACCTGCTTACCAATTTTAGCACCGAAAATACGTAGCAGGAAGACCTTGAGGCCATAAAATGGGAACAGGCCGCTTTTGAAGAAAAATATATTGGCGTAATACCACAAAAGCCTTTTTAATGCATTCCCACCGGGCTTATAGGGATGATTGTTATAAGTTGAGAGGTCAGTTTGCGGCATTACCTGAGGGCTTGGTATCATCATGCTTTACCCAAAAATAAAGAGTTGTGGCGATTATAATATAAATAATGATGTTAAAAACGGTGTGGTGATCAAGAATAATGCCCCGGGTTCCTTTTCCAAAGAGGGCCAGCAGTATAAAGCGGACAATATTCAATACCTGTATCACAATTAAACCACAGATCAGGAATATCAGTTTGAGTTTTAATTTTTTGGGATAAGCGATAACAAAGGCGGTAAAAAAGCTCATGATGCCGAGACCAAGGCATGTATAAACCAGCTGAATACTACCCTTGCCTACAACCAGCAATTCAATATCGCTGGTAATAATAGTAAATCCAAACCAGCCTAAAATATGTGCCGTTATGCCAAGAAGGATATGTCTTAACAGCCGGATATAGTTCAGGTGTTCATCTAAGAAGGGGACATAGTGTTTGCCACCGGGAGAAGTAAAGCTGAAGAAAGCGATATTGAAGTAGTAAAAGATAATAAACAGGGATATAAATATCAGCAGGAAGCGTACTGGAGAACCTTTTTCAAATACCCTATTTGCCATTTTGCTGTTGTTTTTCCTGGGATAATATCTCGTCGATCTTTATATCCACGATCAGCCTGAACCAAAATCCCTGCAAAAAATGAAAAATGATACCCGTGCGGCCATCCAATATGCCCAGTTGGAAAATGATACGCTGGGTAAAATACAGCATCGGGCGCACATAGCGCGGCAGTTTCCACCATAGTTGTTTTCGCCAAGCGGTGCGTTCATCAGGGGAGCCCCAAAAGTTAGGTTTGATAGTTTGCGCCCTTGCCAGACGCATACGTTCTACTTCTTCCTGTGCTACCAAGTCGCTGTATCGGTTGTGTTTATCTATCCAGAAACGGATATTATTCTCCTTTAGGTTTTCTTCTAATATAATGCCATCCTTCCACACTTCAGTTTTGCCGGGAACAATAAAACGATGGTCCATGTTCTCATTGGTATCTGAATAACCTACACCAAAACGAAACATTTTGAGCAGGTAGAACGGGTAATAACCGCCATGTTTTATCCAGCGGCCCTTAAAGAAGTTCTTCCGGTTAAAGTATATACCATCTACATCTTGATGATCTTCATCACGGAAATTTTGAAGTTTTGTTTTGAGTTCAGGTGTAACTACCTGGTCGGCATCCAGGCAAACTACCCACGGTGTTGTTACCGGAAAGCCTTTGAGGGCAAAGTCCCATTGTTTTGGGTGGTTCTCAAAAGCATGCTGTAAAAACTGGGCGCCAAATTTTTCACCTGTTTCAATGGTTTTATCTGTACTGCCAGAATCGAGAATAAAGATGGGCGCATCCAATCCGCTGATAGAGTTTAACAGCCTGGGCAGATGAATCTCTTCGTTGTAAGTAAGAATTATAAAAGAAAAAGGGGCGCTCAAATCAATTTGGCTTTAATGATCATCGATTTCCAAAAATAGGGGAAACGGCCGCAGCCTTTAAAATCGATAACTGTAAATCCTTTGTTTGTTAATAGCCTGCTCAATGTTTTCTTTGACCAGAATTTAATATGGCCTCCAAGCCAAAGCGGATCTGCATGTGTATCCCACTTATTCAATAGCGTGAGCAGCAGGTTTTTCAGGTAGCCATGATATGGCGTTGAAATGATGATCTCGCCATTTTTAGGCAATACATCTTTGCAAAAATCTATGAATCCTTCCGGATCATACAGGTGCTCGACCACTTCAGTAGATATGATGGTATCGAAGTTTAGTGCCTGCAATTGTTCGGGTAATTTACCGGTTGAGAGGTCTTGTAAGAAGAACCTGTCAGGATATTCTTTTCTGGCTATCGTGATACCCATTTCGGAAGCATCTGTGCCATAGGCGTTGTAACCCTCCTTAACCAGTTGGGTTACCAAATAACCGTTACCACATCCAAGGTCAAGAATACAGCGGTTTTTATTCTGACCGAGCATATCAAGTATGGGTTTCTGCAGATAGGCAAAGGTATGGGCAGGTTCGTTATTGGTAAAGCCGTAGTCGTGATATTCAGCCATTGGCAATAATTTGATGATACATATTGATGTACTGTTCCCTCAATCCATTCTCGTCAAAATCTTTACGGATTTGTTCGGGCGCTTGTTTCCTTATCGCCGCCAATTTATCCCGGCCGGCATTAATACTTTTTATAAAGCTGCTGAATGAGGCAGCATCCTGTTCACTAACCCAGCCTAAGTCATGGGTTTCAACATAATCCGCCAGCCCGACGTGTTTGCTGATTAGTACTGCAGTGCCTACGCTGAGGCTCTCGATCACCACATTGCCAAAGTTCTCATCATACGAAGGCAATACCATTACGTCGTGCTGCTGCAGGATATCGAATTTATTACTCCCCTGGAAGCCTATCCAGCTTATGTTTTCAGCGATATTGTTATTCTTGCTCAACTCTTTAAGTTTTTCGATATATCCCGGTTCGCCGTTCCCTGCTATGGTCAGATGATAGGGCACATCGGTCATAGCAAGCGCATGGAATAGTATTTCAAGGCCCTTCTTTTCTTCTATCCGGGAAAAGAAAAGTAAGCGTAATACTTCCGATTCTTTATGCAGCATAGGATCGTAATCTTTCAGTGCTACAAAATTGGGGATATTGAAAATAGTTTTTGTTCGCACCAGTGATTCAATGCCTTGTTTTTCACGCAGTGAGGTTACGTGAATATAGCATCGCTTTAACAACGGCTTACCCAGCAAATTATGCAATAAGCTTTTAGGCAGATTGTTTCTGTTTGTGAAAGAATAAGCACTTAGCGTACCTCTCGGTGAAATTACTACCCGGCTGCCGCGCATTAAAGAGACGAGGCAAGAAAATACTGAAACCAGGTTCCACCACGCGTGGATATGCACTACATCAAAGCTTTTGGCGTTATTCCAGACTTTGCGTAACAATGCCGGAGAAAAATGGCTATGGTCTTTGGTGAGGCGCTTAAAATAAGTAACAGGGACGCCGTCAACCATGACCCGCTGGTTTGGCTTAACTGCAAGCTCTGCAAAGCCATTGGCAGTAGTGGTAAAAACTTCAACTTCGCAGCCTGCTTTAACCATTTCCTCGCTTAACTTAGAAACAGACATGGTTGGGCCGCCATAAATATAAGCGGGTTTATATGAGGCGTTTATTTGAAGCAGTTTCAAACTTCTTTCAGAACGTGTGTGCCGACGAAGACCTTCTGGATAATGATCATACTTACATACGACCAGAACACCGTATTGATTATAAACTCAAAGCTCAGTCCCCGCCACATAATTTGGAACAGGCCGCTAAAGATAAGTGCTGTGCCCAAAATATATCCTCCGAACAATTTTTCGGCTTGGTTACATATTAACTGGGCTACCGCACCGTATACAAAAAGTGCAATAAAAATACCGCCTATACCTCCCGATAGATATGCATCGACAATAAAAGCTGGCTTAGCAGACACACTTGAGCCCCGGTAGACCACTCCGGCATCATATACACGCTGCATCACCAGATCTTCGGTTACTGGTTTTGAGGGCCATAATACCCGTGGTATAAGAGCAATGGCTGATTGTTTAAGTAATGTGAATCCGTAATAATCAACCTTATCCGGTGTTGATTTAACAAAGGTTGTAAACATATCGATCTCGCTAAGGCGATAGGCCAGGAACCCCCAGTTGCTGTTATCCTGCGAGCCTGCGGATGAATCATTCCCTAAAGCTGCATCAAGCGCTAATTGCGAAGCCTCATCGCTTGATATATCTTCAGACCAGGCAGCTTCGCGGAAAATGCGGTTATAAGTAGGCAAAAACATGCACAATACAACCAGTACCGGTATAAAAATGGCAAGTACAGCCTTTTTATATGTAGGATATAAAAATATAGCCAGTACCAGGATACTGATGATTATTGGCTCTTTGAATCCCGAAATAAGGGCCTGGTAAAAGTTAAATATGTATAAAATAGCACAGACAAAAGTATTCCAGAGTTTATGCTGAGGGATAGCGAATGCAAGTGCCAGCGTACCGGCGATAAAGCTTAACGAACTAAACTGAAAAGAAAATTGTGTCAGTCCGGGCACTAACGCAAAAACCAAAGAAACAGGCAAAGTAATAATTGCCGACCAATACAATAGGTTGACAACCTTATCATGCTCAACATAATACTTTTGCTTGACAGGATAGTTCATGAAAAAAAGTATGCCTGTTACAAATGCTGCATGGCCCAGGCAATAGTATCGCTGGCATTGTGCTATAAGTTCAAGCTTTTCATGATCGACCAGGTAGTACTCGCTAACCTTCTGAAAATTCACATACCCAAGTGTATCCAGGAAATAAAAGATAGGCGTGCAGCACATATACCCCGCAAAAATAATCTGTACCAGGAATATCGGCCTCATTAATTGCTCGGCAATAGGGAGGTCCTGGGGCAACGGCTTGATCCACCCACTGAATGAAATATAAAAAATACAAAACGACCCCAGCCAGGCAACCATGAAAGAAACTTCCGGATCTGACCTGAACAATAAGGACAATATCCAGGGAATATATAAAACCAAATATTTTTCTACAGGCGGTCTATTCTCCATTGGTGGGCTCGTAAACAAAATAGGTCATATCTTTCCATTCAATTTATTTTCAATAGCCCCGGCAATATGGGTAAAACTCCAGTTATGTATCATCAATGCTGAATTGTTTCCCATTCTTTTCAAGTCATCTTTCGACTGGGTAAGCTGTTCCAAATGTAAGGCTAATGCATTGCTATTTCCACTTTCGAATATAGCGCCGTTATAGCCGTTTTTTACCAGGTCAACAGCGCAACCAACTTTGTCTGATACCAGCACCGCTTTTCCGCAGGCCATAGCTTCATTTACGACAAGTCCCCAGGTTTCGCTTACGGATGGAAGACAAAATAAATCGGCTGCCTGGTAAACTACCGGCATGTATGATTGATTTTTAAATCCCTCAAAATGGATGCGGCCGGCTTTATTACTGTTTGCAGCCATTGTTTTCAGTTCGTCATCTTCCATTCCGTTGCCTACCATCAGCAGATGTACATTGGGTTGCTCCATTTTGATAAATGCCGACAATAACAATTTTGCATTTTTAACCGGCTCAAATTTTCCGGCAAAAAGCACCAGCATTTCGTCTTCCTTTATTTTAAAAGATGAGCGAAGTTCCGAAGCTTGAGCGACCTTATCTTTGCTAAACCGATCGTTATCAATAGCATGTGGGGCAAAGCTCAACTGCTTTTCTTGCAAACCATATTTCAGGTAATATGCTTTATTGTTTGTTCCTACATAAAAAGCATGGTCTACATGTTTGTAAACCCACTTGAGGTATAACGTGCGCAATAATTTTTTCAAGCCTTTAGGCTCGTTCAGCAGGGTTGAATCACCACGAAAATAAACGGGAAGCTTGCCCTTAAAATAGCGCATGGCCTTCAAATGACTTTGCCAGGCCCAGCCATAAACCAAAATGGCATCGGGTTGCCAATCTTCAATTTGTTTATTCAAACCGGGGTTTATAATACCTTGCGAATGATGCGTGCCGGGATCTTTAGCTGTATTTTCGACCCAGGTGAATGGGTAGCCCTCCGTTAGCGGAATATCCCATTTGATAGTTGAACCAAACCCCGGATCATATTTCTTTTTTGCCTTTTCGCCCCAGGTATAATAAACCATTATATCAATCTTTCCCCGCTCATGCAGCAGTTTAAAAACCGGTGCATAATACTGTATAGGATGAGTGGTAACAATGGCTAACTTTTTCATCTCAGGCATTGACCATCTTGTTTTCGCCTATTACTGAATTGAATAGCTGGCATTGTTGTGTTGTCATATTCAGTGCTGAATACCTCTTTATTGTTTCAAGGTCGTATTCAGGCTGAGGCAAATTATTATTGACCGCCTTCTGTAAGAATTCTTCAATTTTAGAGGTAACATTTGGCGAGTCATAACTTAGCGTATATTCAGCGCCATATTCCTTTAGTATGCTTATTGCTGAGCTGTTTTTGCTGAAGATAGCCAATAAAGGTTTTTGAGCAAGTATGTAAGGATATATTTTGGAAGCAGTATATTTTGGATCGTCGGAACCTGGAATAAACAGCGCATCTGCTTGTTGCAAAGTTGTTAACGTATGGTAAAAGCTTATCCTGTCAGTGATCTCAATAGCCTGTTCTTCTATACCGAGTTCTTTTGCCAAAGGCAGTATAGTAGGTTTTCCCTGTCCGGCAGGGGCATAGCTTGTACCAATAAAATATAATCTGATCTTTTTAAACTGTTCAGGTTCATTTTTCAGGCCTTTTTGTAATGTGGTAAATAATGCACTTATTGCCTCGTGCATGTCTGTACCACCGCGACCGATATAAACGATATTGACGAAATCCTTACTTAGCAGTGGTTTAAATGTCTGGCTGTTTTGTTTAGCAATTTGCAGATCAGGCTCAAATGCCCCGAAAGTAATAGTAGACGATGGTATGCTGTTTAAGCGTGGATAAACCTGTTTCAAGTCGTTAATATAGCCTTCAGATACACTGATCAGACCATCTACCCGTTTCATGGTGATACGCTCAAGGTATTGGTGTATGCCGTACATTAAACGGTATTTTGGCGGCCGCTCATTTTGTGGCTTGCCCTGGTGATAATGCCCTGTATACCATGGGTCCTGCATGTCGATCACATACGGGACATTAAATCGTTTTTTCCAATAGGCGCCCAAGGCACATACCGGGAATTGTGTGGTGGAGAAATAGACCAGGTCGAAACGGCTTTGCTTTAACAGTTTGCTGACCAGTTTACGGTATGACCACATGGACCGTAATCCAAGGCTTCCGATGCCTAATTTCGATGTCCAACTTTTACTGAGTGGTTTAACGTTGTGGATCTTTATTTCAGATGGGATGCTTTTTGTTAGCAAATTGTCCTTTGGCAATTCCGAATATTCAGGATCTACAGTTACTACTTCCGTATCCCAGCCAAATTCTTTAAAGTAAGGCAAGCTCATGCGTATGCGTTGCATATCCGCAGCATTCGACGGAGGAAAGTAGGGCGAAATGATCAGTACTTTTTTATTCAAATCTATTCAGAGTGTCGGCTACTACTTTTAAGAACTTTTGTTGCTCAGTTTCCCAGTTTAATTCTTGTCGCGCCAGCTTTAAAGAAGCGTTTTTGGCTTCCAACAATTGATCACGATGCAAATAGTAATTCAGTAAAATATCAGCTAATGCCTGTGCATTGCCTTTGGGATATAATTTCCCCGTTTGCGGGTATTGAGCCAGGAAAGCTTTCTGGGCTGTGGTATCACTTACAATGATGCCTAAGCCGGCCTGCAGGTAGGTGAATATTTTATTGCTCAGGGCGAGGTCGTTATTAGTACTAAAGCCAGGCTCGAGTGCCAAACCGATATCAAATTGCGATGAAAACAGGGCAAGTTCAGTTGAAGGTATGGGCTGATGAAAATGGATATTTAAGCGTGATGCACTCATTTCAGTCCTGATGGGTTCGGTACTGTAGCCCAGCAAATGCAGTTCAAAAGGATAAGATTTTAAGATATCCAATGCTTTTAAAGCATCCTGTAAGCCGCGTTTAGGGCCGATGGTTTGTGAAAGCCACAACAGTTTTACCGGATGGTTTTCATTAATAACATGAGGCCGAATGGCTGTCTCTTTAGGAAAAACGTTACGTATGGTCACCGGGCCTTTATCTGTAAAAAGCTGCTTATATGCTGCGGCTATTTGATCACTGCTGGCAGTCAGATAGTCCGTTTGCGGAATATATTTATCTTCCAGAAAGCTTTTCAATTTTACGTCCGGATCGTTTTTATCATTGCTCATTTCAAACCGGTGCAGATCTTCTGCGTCAAAACCGCAAGGTTTTTTATGGAGTTTTGCTGTTTTTACAGTTGCTGGTAAAGCCCCCAGGTTATGGCTGATGTATATATCAGCCTCGTGTTTTTTCGCCTCTCTTACTAAAGAATAAGCAGGGCGTGCAAGAGTCGGTTCTGCAAGCCGTTTTCCATCAAAGGCTTTATTAATAATTCTGGCTATTTTATGAATAACCCTGCTAAAGAAATAAGTGGCTTTGTTATTCTCCGGGTCGCCGCCGACGCATACTGCTTTCCATTTTTTAGTAGGGATAAGTTCTTTGTCAAATTGCGTGCCCCAATCGTTCCAATAAGCATAAAGAACAGTAACATCATATCCTGCTTCTACCAGCGCATCAGCTTCCTTTACCAATCGCGGATTTAATGATGGCTGGCCGGATGAGATAAGGACAACCTTTTTGGAAGAAATCAGATCAGGCATTTTCAGCCGGGAAACAATTCAAATATTCTTTAGCGATTACCGAAACATCAAAGCGATTTTCGGCATCACTTCGGCAAATTTTACGGTCTAAGGCACTAACTCTGCCAACGGCTTCTGTCATGCTTTCTGCGTCGGTAGTTATAATTCCCGTTTTTTTATTAACTACTTCCGAAACGGAACCTCTTTTAAAAGCGATCACCGGGGTACCACAAGCCATAGCCTCGATCATTACCATTCCGAAAGGTTCTTCCCACTCAATAGGAAACAGCAATGCTTTGGCCTCGCCAAGATGGCAATTCTTTTCCTGGTCATTCATGGGGCCTTTATAGATGATCTGCTTATTGTCTATCTGTGGTTCGATCTCGTTTTTAAAATAAGCGTAGTTATCTTCTGTGTGAGAAACATTACCACCAATGATCAGCTTATGCCCGGTTGCTTTGGCGACTTGTATAGCTGTGTGCACACCTTTTATCTTATCCAGTCTTCCCAGGAACATTAGCGGAGCATCTTCAGCTACATTTTCCTTCAATTGATATTGAGAGAAATCAATGGCATTATAAACAGTTTTCCATGTGCCTGCAATATTGCCTGTGGATACGCACCAATTGCTGCAAGCGGTAAATATTAGGTTACGGTTGGGGAAAGTTGTAATAAACTTTATACCTTTTTGGGAAACTGGCCTGCCATAAGTCATTAGTTTTTTTACTGGTGAATTTAGAACAGAAACCAGGTAAATAAGCCGTCCAAAATTATGGACCAGATCAAAGTTTCTCCTGTTTTTGAATAAATATTTCCAGACAAATAATACTTCTTTACAACGCTGAAACCCGGAGCGACTAAGGTCATTTATACCAAAGGTAACCGTAGTGCCACTGCAGTGAGAGTTTGGACCGGCCAGTATAGTTACCTGGTGGCCCATTTTTATATACTCTTCAGCAAACATGTGCACCAATCGTTCATGTCCGCCATAAGTAGAAGGGGGCACCGGTATTCCCGGATCCATGATCAGTAATATTCTCATGCCAATTGCCTTTCAACCTGGTGATAGATGTCCAGGTACTTTTGGGCGCATTTTTCAAGTGTCAGGTTTTCCAGGATATAATCCCTGGGTTTGAAGTTGTTTAACTTGGCCAGAAAAGAATCAAGATTTTGTTTAAAATCCTCAATGCCGGTAAACTTCGTTCCGCATCGCTCATCCCAATAAGGGACTGAACTAACTGGCTGATATTTTACTTTATCCGGATAATAATGCGGATCGGGCCAGTATCCACCCTGATCCCAGGCTAAAACGGGTGTGTTGGTTGAAAGAACTTGCTGATAAGCAAAGCCCTGGCTCTCACTCCGGCATAGGAACAATACGGCTTTAGAGCGGCTTAGTTTATCCTTAAGTATTTCATGGCTATAATGCCCATATTGAATACGCTCAAAGGTTAGTCCTCGTTGTTCAAATATGTGCTTTATAGGAGTAAGCAGATCTTGATCAAATGCTTCATAATCCCAGAATATCTTATCATAAATAAGAAAATCAAACGCTTTATCTGCAGATGAAGGTTGCCATTCATCAGTGTCAATACCCGTAGGCCAGCTTACAACCTTGTCGCCATAATAAGGTTCAAACATTTTGCGCATCCACTCGCCAGGCACTAAAAAGCGTTTTACATTGGGATACTTTTCAAAAAAATCCGGCTGCTCAATAGGATGAGAAAAAACCCCGGCGCCGAAAATTATGGGGTTAACCCATTTTCTCTGAAATAATACATCCGGTTTGCCAATAACACAGGCGATCTCATCAGGATGCTTTTTGATATAATTATAATTGTTAAACCGGTATTTAACACCCAGTTTATCCAGTCCTTTCAGCAGGTTTATGGCTACCATTTGTACGCCGCCTATTCTTGCCTTTCCACGTACGAGCCTACGGATGATTATTCGCGGGTAACGGTCGTAAGGTAACCAGCGGTCGGGGTCAGGTTCGCTGTAAAAGATATTAAGTGGTTTATCTGAATGCATTTTTAACTGATCGCCTTAACCGAAGCAATCGTTCTGTCTTTTTAAAGCCTAATGTTCTGTAAAGCTTGCCAAGGGGCCCTTGCTGTGGAACTTCAAAATCAGGATCAAGTTCATATATCCAATCTGCTACTTCGGTAGCTTCTTTGGGGAAGTTTATAGCGATCCAGTGGGCGAGAGGCCATAAGACAGTACAAGCTGCTTTGCGACGAACAGTAGTTAATCTGCCTGTGGACTCTAATTCTTTTAAAATGCGTTTGTAAAGATTTAGATGCTGCCAATTGGTAACCTGAGACCTCAGTCCACGATAATTTGCCTGCATCTGGTCTTTGTGCTGCACCCAATATCCTGCGCATCCCTCTACAAATTCGATTTTTGGATCTAATAATCCGTACTCCAACAAAAACGCCCGATCTTCCCGTAGCGCAAACTCAGGCCGGCGTGGTATTTTCTTTACCCAATCAGTTCTAAAAAGCATACCTGAAAAATGACTGCCATACTTATTGCTGAGCTGCACTTCCATAAAATCTTGCCAAGGTTTCATCTCCGGAAATTCAGTTATGCTGCCGGTTTGTTCATCATAGTTATCAACCCTCGAATAAACCAGATCTGCTATGGCCGTTTCAGCTTTTTCGAACTGCTTATCGATTGTTCCTTCACATAAAAAATCATCGCTATCTAAAAATCGAATGTATTTACCCGTTGCACTTTGTACACCCTTATTG
>JBQCEA010000730.1:0-6044 GCA_051960695.1 Mucilaginibacter sp.
TGATGAAATATATTTTGATAATGATACTGCTTCCAAATCTTATATTACCATTTCAGGCACGGTATTAGCCCTTATGCCCTTAATGCCTGACATTGGAAACACGCAATATGATAAAATATCAAATTAAGACTGATTCACCCTCGTAAATATTTTAACTGTTTCAACAGCTTCCTTTACATCATGTACACGCAAGATGTTGGCACCTTTTGTAAGAGCAATGGCATTTAGGGCAGTAGTGCCATTCAAAGCATCCTCGGCGGTACTCCCTAAAAGTTTGTAAATCATTCTCTTTCTCGATACGCCCACAAGTATGGGCAATTCCAGAACCTGCAAACCTTGCAGCCTGTTCATCAGCGCATAACTATGTTCCTGCATTTTGGCAAAGCCGAAACCGGGGTCGATAATTACATCGTGCACACCCGCTTGCTTTAACCGATGATACTTTTGGGCAAAATAATCCAGCACTTCAAAGTAAACATCATCATAATGCGCCATCTGGTTCATATTCTGCGGTGTCCCTTTCATGTGCATCAGTATATAAGGCACTTGTAACCGACCAACCGTCGCAAACATTTCCTCATCTAATTGTCCGCCCGATATATCATTAATGATATGCGCCCCGGCTTTCATAGCAGCTTCAGCAACTTTAGAACGAAATGTATCTATAGAAAGAACGGCGTCAGGATAGTTAGATATAATGGCTTCAACAATAGGCAGCAACCGATCTGTCTCCTCCTGTATGGAAATATCTTCAGCGCCAGGACGTGATGAGTAAGCACCAATATCCAGGAAGTCGGCGCCTTCCCTGAGCATTTTTTCAGCTTGCTGTAAAGCATCCTCAACTGTAGGCTTGCGGCTGCCTGCATAAAAGGAATCAGGCGTAATATTGATAATGCCCATTACCTTAGGTACAGACAGGTCAATGAGTTTACCCCGCGCATTTATGGTATGCTTTTTCTGAAAAAATGTATCTTTAGCCACTGGGTTTGGTTGTAATGTTTGAATGTTGAAAGGTTGTAAAGTTACTTGAAGTTTACAACAGGCAAGATCAAACATTGTAACTTTCCAACATTACAACATTTCAACAAAAATTGAGCAACACAGCAGCAGAATACGACGCTTTTATAAAGAATTGTAAGGGGCTTTTTATCAAAAACACCCGCGACTATGGCACCGCCTGGCGCATACTGCGCATTGAATCCATTACCGACCAGATATTTATCAAGGCTCAGCGTATCCGCACGCTGGAAGAAAAAAAGATATCAAAGATTGATGAAGATATTACCAGTGAATATATCGGCATTGTAAACTACTGCATTATTGCCATGATGCAGCTCGACTGCGGCCCTGACATGCCTACTGAACTTTCGGTTGAGCAGGTAAGCGCAATGTTTGATGAAAAAGCGAATGAAACCCGGGAGCTCATGTTTGCCAAAAACCATGATTACGGAGAAGCCTGGCGAGATATGCGCATCAGTTCGTTAACTGATCTGATACTGATGAAGCTGCTCCGCGTAAAACAAATTGAAGATAACAAAGGACAAACACTGGCATCAGAGGGTGTGAAGGCCAATTACCAGGATATGCTAAACTATGCCGTTTTTGCGTTAATAAAACTCGGTGTAAAATGAAAAACAAATTAGTCTGGATCTGCAGGATACTCGTTGGCTTATTGTTCATTTTTTCGGGACTGATCAAGATCAACGATCCGCTGGGATTTTCTTATAAATTACAAGAATACTTCGAGGTGTTTCATCTCGGTTTCCTTGATAATTTAGCCCTCAGTTTTGCTATAATTCTATGTACGCTCGAAGTGGTTTTAGGCTTCGCCCTGCTTTTTGCTGTACGGCCGGTAACCATTGCCTGGGGTTTACTGCTGCTAATCATTTTCTTTGGCTTTTTAACGTTCTATTCCGCTTACTTCAAGGTAGTGCAGACATGTGGCTGCTTCGGCGACGCTATTAAGCTAACACCGTGGCAGTCGTTCGGGAAGGATATGGTCTTGCTACTATTAGTACTCGTAATATTCGTCAATCGTAAAAGCCTTCGCCCTGCAGTCGACAAGAAAAAAGGCGACAGCATACTCATAGGCGCAATCGTAGTGGTTTTAGGACTTGGCCTTTACACCTACAATTTTATGCCGGTTATAGATTTTCTGCCTTATAAAGTCGGTGCAAACATCCCGGATGAAATGATCGTTCCTGCGAATTCTAAACCGGATGTGTACGCTATCACTTATACATTGAAAAACAAAAAAACTGGTGAAAGCAAGATAATGACCGATAAAGAATATCTTAAAAGTGACATCTGGAAAGATAACGATTGGGCAGTGGTTGGCGATCCGGGAAGCAAGCTGATAGAAAAAGGTTACACTCCTCCAATACAAGACCTGAGAATACAGGATGCACAGGGAAGCGACTACACAAGAGAATTGCTATCGAACCCATTCAATAACCTCATCATTGTAGCTTACGATCTGAACCATACCAACACAGAGGCTTTGGGAAAACTGAATGCGCTTGCTATTAACCTGACACAGAACTTTAATACACGCACCGTACTGCTCACTTCGAATACGCCTAAAGATGCCGAGGCCTTTAGCAAAACACATCACCTGGCCATGGAAATATTCTATGTAGATGAAGTGCCCCTGAAAGAAATGGTGCGCGCTAACCCGGGTATATTGTTATTAAAAGATGGTACCATTTTAAATAAGTGGCATTACCACACCATTCCCTCGTATGATAACCTGGTGAAAAAGTATTTTCAAAAGTAAGCTGCAATGATAAGCTACATTCTCCGCAAGATCGGTTACGGGCTGGCAGTGATGCTGGGGATAGTAGTTGTAGTGTTTTTCCTGTTCAATATTCTGCCGGTCGATCCTGCACGTATGACCCAGGGCCAGCGCGCCGATGTGCAGTCATTACAAGCTGTACGAAAGGAATTCGGTCTGGATAAACCGGTCCCTGTACAGTTTGCCTATTATATCAATGACCTTTCGCCGATAGGTTTTCACGACCGCACAGCCGAAGAGCAGCAGCGCTATCATTATGTGACGCTGATACCGGTTTCAAAAAGCAAAGTCATCGCACTTAAATGGCCCTATCTACGCCGCTCATACCAAACCCGTAAAGATGTTGGCCCCTTGTTGATGGGCGTTATTCCGAATACACTCATATTGGCCACAACCGCGATGCTGTTCGCCATCGTGATTGGTGTATTTTTAGGTACGCTTAGCGCCGTACATCAGAATACATGGATAGATAAGGCGTCTATTGCCTTTTCAACTTTGGGCATTTCGGCGCCATCTTTTTTTGCCGGGATCATCATTGCCTGGATATTCGGGTTTGTACTCAGTAAATATACCGGTTTAAATATGTCGGGCAGTTTATACAGTTACGATCCATTCAAGGGCGAAGTAATCACCTGGCGAAACCTTATTCTGCCCATGATCACGTTAGGCTTGCGACCATTGGCTATTATTGTTCAGCTAACACGGAGTGCCATGCTGGATGTGCTGGGACAGGATTACATCCGCACAGCAAGGGCAAAGGGCTTAAGCGAGAAGGCTGTCATTTATCGTCATGCCCTAAAGAATGCTTTGAACCCGGTAATAACCGCCATAGCCAATTGGTTTGCCTCTCTGCTGGCAGGCTCTTTCTTTGTTGAATACGTTTTTGGTTACAACGGGCTTGGGAAAACGACGGTCGATGCTTTGGAAATGTCCGATTTCCCTGTAGTAATGGGCTCCATTTTATTTATTACATTTATTTTTGTGGTGATCAATATCCTGGTGGACCTTCTATATGTGTGGATCGATCCACGGGTGAATTTGAGCTGAATATTTATATGAAGATCTTTCTAATTGGTTTTATGGGCAGCGGCAAAACTACTTTAGGCCGCAAACTCGCTACCCGTATGAATTACGAATTTATCGACCTCGATCATAAGCTTGAGCAGCAGGTAGAACTAAGCATAGCCGAATACTTTTCGCTTTTTGGCGAAGATGCCTTTCGCAAACTGGAAGCAGAAGTGCTCAGGAAAACCGCTTATTCCGATAATGTGATCATCTCAACAGGTGGCGGTCTCCCATGTTATTTCGACAATATGGATTGGATGAAAGCTAACGGCAAGGTTGTTTATCTAAAACTAACACCGAAAACATTAGCCGACAGGCTGGAATCGGTAAAAGAAGACCGGCCTCTTTTACAAGATAAACATGGCGATGCTTTGATAGCCTTTATTGAACAGAAATTAGCAGAACGGGAACCATTCTATTCTCAGGCGAATATTATTGCAGATGGTTTGAGCTTGACCGCTGAAAGGTTGAAACAGGTATTGGATACCCAATAATCTTTATCTCAAATACACCGCATCTTCTTTACCTTCTTCATTTAAAACCACTTCTACGTGCTCTTTCAAAACAGTAGAGAGTGCTATTCCCGCAAAATCAGTAGTCACAGGAAAGCTTTTGTGATTTCTGTCGACAAGTACTACAGTGCGTAGTTTTTTCAAAGGCACATCCAGGAAAACACCAAAACCATAGGCCAGCGTTTTGCCACTATTCAATACATCGTCTACTATAATTACGGTTTTGTTATGGCAAATCTGGATATCGGTATCAGTTTTAGCAGTGAGGCTGGTGCTTTGCTTATCGATCTCAATGGTCATCAAAGTAGTCTTGAAAGGAGCTATCTTGTCCAGGATATTTTTTAACCTTTCGGCGATATAATTCCCTTTGGGCAATATTCCGGCAATGATAATTTCCTTTTCATCGAAATTATCTTCGAGCAGCTGATAAGCGATCCGGTCGATCTTTTGCTCTATCTGGTGCTGATCTAATATGAGAAGTTTTTTATCGGAGTTCATTTTGGCTTGTAATACTGGAACGTTTGAAAGCTGAAATGTTTACTGTCTCATCAATTCCTTTAAAACTGTTGTAAAGATATAAGCAACTTTACAACATTCCAACCTTTCAACCTTCTAACAAGGGGTTAATCTTTTTGGTAAGGGTAATATACAAAGTTGGCCCCTTCAGGAACTATCACGAACATACACATATAATCGTGCGGGTTTTTGTACGATTTGATAAACCGTTCTTTCAATTCCTCCTTGATAATACCCCTTTCTACAAATTCTTCCAAAGTAGAGGCCTGTATGGTCCATTCCGTATTCAGGTCGTAGCGGTCGAGTATCAACTCGCCCAACTTAACCTCATGCTGGTGTGCTACAAAGATGGGATATCTTGACAGCCCTTCCACCATGATCTCAACAGCAACCTCATGTATTGATTCGCTGTACAGTTTCAGGTCTTTTTCAAGACTGATCAGCGGGCTTTCTTTTTTCTTTTCGCCCTCGCCGCTTTCATTCAACAATTCTTCAGGATCCATATTGTTCTGAACCATGATTCGCCTGATTCATGGATTTATTTGATTAGACTTTCAACTTTAATAAAATCACATTCTCTACATGTTGCGTATGTGGAAACATATCTACCGGCTGGATCTTTTCAATATCATACTTTTCTTTTAATATAAGCAAATCGCGGGCCTGTGTTGCCGGATTACAGCTTACATACACTATTTTCTCCGCTTCAATTTCCATCAGGCGGTTTACCACATCAGCATGCATACCTGCCCTCGGCGGATCGGTTATGATCACATCAGGTTCACCATGAGCAGCAACGAAGTCAGCATTTAGTACATCCTTCATATCGCCTGCATAAAATTTGGTATTGATGATCTGGTTGATAGACGAATTGATCTTCGCATCCTCAATTGCAGATGGTACATATTCCACCCCGACCACCTCTTTTACCTGCCCGGCTATAAAATTGGCTATTGTACCGGCACCTGTGTAAAGGTCATAAACCAGCTCATTGCCTTTAAATCCGGCAAAATCACGTGTTATTTGATATAGTTTTAATGCTTGTACAGAATTGGTTTGGTAAAATGATTTTGGACCAATGCGGAAACGAACGGTCTTCCCATTTCTATCCACCATTTCCTCATAAATATATTCAGGGCCTTTCCAGGCAATAACAT
>JBQCEA010000731.1:0-3176 GCA_051960695.1 Mucilaginibacter sp.
CTTCATCGTCCAGGAATATCATAGCGCTAACCTTATCTATATTACCGTCATTTACTTCGCTCACTGGCAAGGTCTGCAATCCAGATTGCTCAATATAATGTGCAGAGTCCGGCGTGCCCAAGTATGCAACAATCCCTCCCTGTACCTTCAGATCGAGATATTCTTTGGTCAGCATACCTGAGGATACAATACGTTCAGGTGTGATGGCATGTAAGCCCATACGATGATAAGATTGGGCCAGCTGCATCGGGCTGCGTGAAGCATCGTTGGTAACGATGTAATATTCCTTGTTTTGCTTTTCCAGGTATTCAAATGTTCGCTCAATACCCGGAACAAGCCCTGAATAATTCTTAATAACGCCAAACGCATCAAAGAAAACGATCTGGTACTTATCTACAATGGATTTGAAATTATCTATTCTCTTCATTTAGTGTGAACTAAGGGATATGGTTTTTTTAGGTTCTAAGTTTAGGGCATCAATTATTTTTCCAGGATCAAAATCACGGTCTACCGATGGCAGGTAAATGTTAAAGGCTTCTGCCTGCAGTTTTTCTGCGTATTGTTCTTTGAAGAATCTCGTGCCATCTTTTATCACATAATTCAGGATAAAAAACCGGTAAGCTTCTTTTAGGAATTTGATCTCGTTTGCCGTAAGCGGATACACTTTGTGATATTCTTCCAGGAAGATGATAAAACGATCTTCCATCAACGTGTTGATATAATAACTAAAAACTGTACGGTCGCCAGCATCTGATACCACTCGACTCAGAAAATAAAAGTCGAGGACCCGGTAGCTCATCCTGAACCAATCATAATCCCAGCGGGAGAATAATTCCAGATTATGATTAACCGAAAAATTACCAATATTCCAGTCGATAAATACCGGCATTACCCCGAATGAACCCATATTATACTTGGAACGATTTTTCAGGAACATATCGCAATGATATTTCAGGAAATCGACCTGCATTGCAGAGCCGAAATCTTTTTCGTTGTTATCTAATTGCTGTTGAAGGGCATAGATATCTGTTCGCAAAGTTTTGGATGACTTAGGCAGTACATTCTTAATCCTTGAGCACGCTTTATGAAATTTACCTATCTGCTGACCTAATTTGCGAATATGATGTTCGTCTAAACGCCGTGGCATACGCTGATCGATACGGGTTGGATTATAAAATACTACCCATGCATCAATCTTACCATGCTTATGGCGATAGATATATACGCGATTGTTTTTCAGCAGCGACTTTGAAAGTACATTTTCGAAAGGGTAGAGCAGGTTATTGCAAAGACTATGAATAATGCGGTGATCTTCCTTAAAGTATTCAAACTTACCGAAATGTGATAGCTTAGCAATGACAATATCGTCATCATCAAAAGTAATCTTGAAAACGTGATTGGTAGATACCATGGCACTGATATCCTCAATATCACGGATGGTTTTAGACGCATCATAGCCTTCCCAGGCTTTTCTTAGTATAGATGTCAGAACCGGAATTGGTGGATTATATTGATTTTCGGGATTCATAATTTAATTTATCGGCAAGGTAATTTCCTGTAATCATTTAAATTTTTTATTTAACAATCTTTTAAACGACAAGGATTTGCCTCCAAAGTTTATAAGTAAGCCTATTTCTACATTATATGCTTCAAGATAATTTATGGCTTGTGCCAGATCAACGTCTTCGAGTTCAATGAGTGCTTTTAGTTCCACCATGATAAGGTTTTCAACAAAGAAATCAACTCTTCTTGTTCCAACCAATATATCACGGTAATAAACGGACATTTCTTTTTCTCTTTCGAATGAAATACCTTCTAACGCAAATTCAATTTCTAATGCCCTTTGATAGATAACTTCCTGAAAGCCATTTCCAAGTTTTGTATGAACGCGCATGCAACAACCTATTATCTTTCTGGTTATATTCTCGTATTTAAATTGTTCTTGCATGTTTATCCAAAAATCGACAAAATCAGCTTAATCCAGGTTCAGACTATATTATTTCAAAGTATCTCTTCAATTCCCAATCAGTCACCGCCTTTGAATATTGTTGCCATTCCCAAATGCGGGTTTGAGTAAAGTGTTCAACAAAGTCGGCCCCAAACAGATCTGCGGCGATAGACGAATTTTTCATCGTCATCGTGGCTTCAAACAAATTTGATGGCAATACACCATTACTTTTATCCTGATAACCATTGCCGATTGTTGGTTTAATATTTAATGGCAATTTATGTTTAATACCATATAAGCCAGAAGCTAAAGCAGCAGACATAGCCAGATATGGGCTGCTATCTGAACCAGGAATACGTGTTTCCAACCTGGTATATTTTTCAGATGTGTTTAAAATACGTATAGCAGTTGTCCGGTTATCAATTCCCCAGGTAACGGTTGTTGGTGCCCAGGCACCCTCCACCAATCGTTTATAGCTGTTGATAGTTGGTGCATACATCGGTAAAATATGTGGTAAACAATGTAATTGACCGGCTAAGTAATGCTTTAACAGATCGCTCATATTGTTCTCATCATCAGTGTTATAAAATAAGTTTATTGATTTATTCTTATCCCATAAGCTTTGATGGATATGCCCGCTGCAACCAGGAAGATTCTCATTCCATTTGGCTATAAAGGAAGCCATAATGCCGTGCATATTGGCAATCTCTTTTACTGCATTTTTGAACAGAACGGCTTTGTCTGCAGCACGTAAAACATAATCATGGCTGATAGCAGCTTCGTAAACACCCGGCCCGGTTTCGGTATGCAGGCCCTCAAGCGGAATGTCAAATGCCTTTAATAAATTAAACAGATCGTAATAAAAACCGCTGTTTTGCGAGGTCCGCAATATGGAATAACCAAACATGCCCGGCGTCAGCGTTTGTATTTGAGTATAGCTTTTATCCTGTAAAGTTTGTGCAGTTTCACGGAAATTGAACCACTCAAACTCCTGTGCAAACTCAGGGTGGTAGCCCATATCTTCGCACCCGGCGGCTATCTTCTTTAATAAACTGCGCGAACATGCAGGGATTGTACTTCCGTCTGCTTTGCTGAAATCTGCGATAAAAAAAGGGATATTATTCTGCCAGGGAATAGTTCTAAAAGTAGATAAGTCTACGCGTACTGCTTTATCGGGGTAACCTGTGTGCCATCCGGTTAACTGTATATTATTATAACCGGTGTCACT
>JBQCEA010000732.1:0-4382 GCA_051960695.1 Mucilaginibacter sp.
CGGACGGCCGTTCTGAATACCAGGGGTCCATTTCGGTGAATGCTGCATTACACGTACGGCCTCTTCGTCGCAACCGCTGCCGATACCGCGTACTACTTTGATATCGGTTAAGCTGCCGTCTCTTTCAACTACGAAACTCAGGTATACCCTTCCCTGAACATTGTTTTCCCTTGCAACGGCAGGGTAACGGATGTTCTTACCAAGGTAATTTCTGAATGCATCAGTACCACCCGGGAAAGCCGGTTCCTTTTCAACCGCTGTAAATACCTTGTTCGGGTCTTCTTCTGTCACCTGTTTGGTTTCAGAGTTACCAACCGGAACATCGATCTTGATATCAGCGTTAGGGTCACCTTTAACCGTTTTCTGACCTGGGTCAGCAACCTTCAATTCCTCGATCTTCGGTGGTTGTTCCTTCACCTCATTATCCGGCTTTACTACCGGTGGTGGGAATTTCACCTGGTCAACCTTTGGTTTTGGTGGTTCCGGTGGCGGTGGTGGTGGTTTTTGTTTATTTATTGGTGGTGGTGGTTGCAGTACAACATTAACAATTTTTTGCTTTTCCTGTGCTTTTGGTATAAAGCCTGTTATAAAATTGATAATGGTCGGCAACGAAATTGCAAAAACAAAGCATACAACGCCTATGATAAGCGCCTTATTTGTAGTTTTCGGGCTTTGCTTACGTAAGTCGTAAGCCCCGTACGCCTTGTTCCTGTCACTAAAAACGACATCGATCCACTCTTGCTTCAAGATGTCTAATTTCGATCCTAACATTTTATCGGCTTTTAGTTTTTAACGTTTTGTGAATTTCATTAGTATAAGCCATCTTTTTTCAAAAGGCCTACTTCAAGCGGTGTAATTGGCACAACGCCATAGCTCTTGATACCGGTAATGTTGATCTCATCAAGCATATTCACAAAGTCTTTATAAGTTGCTTTGTCGCTTGGTTTAACCAATACTATCATATAGTTATCAGGTGCAGCGTGTGTTGCTTCAACCTCTTTACTTTTATCTATCAGGTCCTTACGTATGCCGTTTTTCCCGAAGTTGCTCACAGTTGGTGGTGTTTTACCCGGCTCGCCTACATACCATTCCAGTTTATCATTGGCTCCCAATAAAACTGTCATGGTCCTTGTAGCTGCTACAGGCAACTGAACATCTTTCTTGGTTTTATCAGGCCAGAACGTATCCATTGCTTTAGGCTTTGCCAAAGTAGTGGTCATGATAAAGAATGTGATCAATAAGAACGCCAGGTCAACCATTGCTGTCAGGTCGATACGCGTAGAAGCTTTTTTGCTTCTTATTTTCCCGCCTTTTTTCCCTCCGCCCCCGGAGGTATCTAATTCTGCCATAGCTATTATTGATTTTTAAGCGATGTTATTAAACTGAACTTATTGATAGCCTGCTTTTGCAATACATCAATTATTTTCTGAACCACAGGATATTCCTCCCTTGCATCACCCTTTATCGTAAACCTTAACTCTGCATTTTTCAGGTTTTTGGTCACGATACGCGCTTCGTATATCCAGTTGGTCAGTTCGTTATTTTCTGTTGTATCCACAGGTATACCCGGTTGGTCGTACGCCTTGCGCTGATCTTCTGTCATAGCGATATATGACTTCAGCTGATTCATAGGCACGCCAAAAATAGGTATGTTAGAAAATCTCTGCGCCTCGGTAGGCGTAAAAGTCATATTATACTTTTTACCCATTTCCTCAAGCAATGCCTTACGAACATCAGTACCTTCGATACCGAAAAGTACTTTGCCTTTACCTACCTCAAGGGTAGCAATGTTTTCGTCAGGCACCGGCTGTTTTACCGTTGAGGCGGGAACGTCGACATGCAGCGGATCTTCTGTCCTTAATTTTGCTGTTAGTATGAAGAAGGTAAGCAGCAGGAATGCCACGTCGCACATGGCAGTCATGTCCAATGCTGTACTCTTCCTCGGAACTTTTACTCTCGCCATAGTTTAATTTTTTAAAAATATATAGTTTAACAATCAATACGTTACTTCACTGAATCCCCACAGATCACCGTGAAAGTCACTAATATATTTTTATTTGTTACTATGTGATGCAGCAAACGTTTGTACGATGCTGAAACCAGTTTCGTCAATAGCGTAAGTCAGCTTATCAATTTTTGATGTAAAGAAGTTATACAGAATGATTGACGAAGCTGAAGTTGTAATACCTAATGCAGTATTGATAAGCGCTTCAGAGATACTGGTTGAAAGGTCAGATGTATTTGGTGCACCTGAAGCAGCCAGTGTAGCGAAGGCCTTGATCATACCTAACACTGTACCTAACAGACCACAAAGTGTTCCGATTGATACCAGGGTAGCGATGATGGTTAAGTTCTGCTCAAGCATAGGCATTTCCAATGCAGTTGCTTCTTCAATTTCTTTCTGGATAGCCAGGGTTTTCTGATCAATTGTAAGCGTATGATCAGCTTCCATTTCACGGTATTTTTTCAAACCTGATTTGATAACGTTAGCTACTGAGCCTTTTTGTTTGTCGCACTCAGCATTAGCGCCGTCAATGTTACCTGCGTTTAACAACGAAGTGATCTTCCTTACGAAAGTATCAACGCTGCCTGAACCTGCTGCCCTGCTGATAACAATAGCTCTCTCGATAGAGAAAACAATTACCATCATTACGAAAGACATGATGATCGGCACAAGGTAACCCCCTCTGTGTACGGTGCCGAAAACGTCTGTCGGGTTTCCTTTTTCAACATCGCCGCCAGCGTAGTGGCTTGGATCGCCCAGGATGAATGCGAATATTAAGATCCCCACTATAATACAGATCGGAATAGTCAATAATGCGAAAGTTCCTGAAGCGCCTGAGCCCTCTTTTTTAGCAGGAGTAGTTGGTTTTGTTGGTGCGGTTGCCATTACTTTAGTGTTTAATGTAGTTTAATGTTTATAAAATAGTTAATTAATGTGCTGTGCAAAAAGCGGATAACAAAATTAGAATTTTACTTAAATAAAAAAACTTTTTCTGCTATTCTTTCTCATAATTTAATATAATGTTGGTTTTCGCATGTAAAGGTGAATTTACTAACGCTACGAAACAAAAAAATTGTCTTGGTCACAGACAATTTTTTACAATGAAAACTAATTTTTTATTAAATCGCAAGCAAACATCAATAAAAAAGTGTAACTAAGCTGATATAGTAACATTTGGACCCGCATTTACTATCTCCAGGTCACTGATGTTAGCATATTTTTCAAAATTGGTTGCAAACGCCAATGCAAGATTATTTGCCCGCTCATCATATAACTCTTTATCGGCCCAGGTGTTGCGCGGATTTAAAATATTATCAGGAACGTTAGGACAACTAAGAGGCATACTGAGGTTAAATACAGGATGTTCCTCGTAATTTACATTTTCCAGTTCGCCGCTTAAAGCAGCTGCTATCATAGCCCGGGTGTATTTTAGCCGCATTCTTTTACCCGTGCCATAAGGGCCGCCAGTCCAGCCGGTGTTTACGAGCCATACATTTACATGGTGCTCTTTTAACTTCTTTCCAAGCAAACGCGCATAAACCACCGGGTTTAGCGGCAAAAAGGCTTCGCCAAAACATGCTGAAAATGTGGTTTTGGGTTCGCATATGCCCGCCTCGGTACCTGCAACTTTAGCAGTATAACCGGAAATGAAATAATACATAGCTTGGGCTATGGTTAATTTTGAAATAGGCGGAAGCACGCCAAACGCATCGGCAGTAAGGAAAAATATATTCTTTGGACACGATCCGATAGATGGCGCAATCGCATTTTTTACATAATACATGGGATATGCCACCCTGGTATTCTCTGTTTTATCAATATTGCAAAAGTTTACTTCACGCGTACCTTTATAAAAGTTAATATTCTCAAGCAATGACCCAAACCGGATAGCGCTGAATATCTGTGGTTCTTTCTCAGCGGTTAGATCAGCGCATTTGGCATAGCACCCGCCTTCGAAATTAAAAACAGAATAATCGCTCCAGCCATGTTCATCATCACCGATCAGGCTGCGTTCCGGGTCGGCGGAGAGGGTGGTTTTTCCGGTTCCTGACAGGCCAAAGAATATCGCTGTATCGCCTTTGGCGCCTACATTGGCCGAGCAATGCATCGAAAGCACCTCTTTCTCGTAGGGCAACACAAAATTCAATACCGAGAATATACCCTTTTTGATCTCGCCGGTATAACCTGTGCCGCCGATCAGGATAACCCTCCTGCTGAAATTAATGATAGAAAAATTATGCTGACGAGTACCGTCTACAGCCGGATCAGCTTTAAAACCAGATGCCGCAATTACGGTCCATTCCGGGTGTATATCGGGGTCTACAACCTCTGGGCGGCGAAATAAATGGTGTGCAAACAGATTCTGGTAAGCATTTTC
>JBQCEA010000733.1:0-2897 GCA_051960695.1 Mucilaginibacter sp.
TTCGTAGTCACCGTGGCTTTTGTGGTGTGGATGATCTTTTTTGATAAAAATGATCTGTTCTCGCAATATCAATATCATAGCCAGCTAAGCAAACTGAAACATGAGCGCGATTTCTATCAGAAGGAAACTGCCAAAGTTCACCAGGAGCTTGACGAACTAACCTCCAACAAGCAGGAACTGGAAAAATTCGCCCGCGAGAAGTACCTCATGAAGAAGGACAATGAGGATGTTTTTGTGATAGTGAAGTCTAAAAAAGATTAAACCTGCTCTTAGTCAAATGACATTGTAAGATTAAAGATTGATAAACTAAACTTGTTCATATATTTAAGCCACCTGGAAGTGGCTTTTTTTAATTAAAGTTATGGCTTTGTCACCTAAAACCCGACAAGTTTTTTTATTACGCTGAATTTAATACTGGCCTACAATTTATCGTGCCTAATAATATATTCCATTAATTTTATTATTAAACTCATTTCAAATGTAGACCTTCTGGAATTAAAAACCATTCCCGTTGTTATTATTGGTTCGCTCTTATTTGTGGGTTCTTTATACCCCAGCTATAAAATCACCAACATATTTTTATTATCCATAAATAGAAGAAATAAAAATTCAGACTGAGCCACTACCTGATATTTCAAAATTGGTGGATTGATTAACGGAAACTTATTCATATATTAAGACTATCCAATGGGTAGTTTTTATTTTTAACCTTTTCGTCATGCTAAAATTATCAGCCTTTATCTTAATAACTATTTTTTTACAACCCAATAATCATTTGCAGAAGCATTTACTAAACTGCGATGTATCACATGGTGAAAAAAGCATCTATAGAGACACCACTGTAAAGTTATGTACGTTTACTGCAATCCCTGATGACATTGCAGGATGTGTTTGTTATTTTTATTTGACAAAAGCGGACGAGAAAAAAAGAGTTTATATAATGGTTGAAAATTTTGCAGAGGAAGGATACGTCTCAATAAATGATAAAATTCAAAAATTCCATTTAGTTAGTTTTAAGGATATGAACTATTATTTCTATTCAAATGGAGCTTTTAATCTTAAGGTTGAAATTAAAAATAAAGTTCCCCGCGAAGGCGAAGATTTTCGTGTGACGGGAGTCATTACCTTGTTAAAAGGTAAGGTAATTCTTGCAAAAAGAAATTTCATTGGCGAGTGCGCATGCTGATGTATCATTTTAGAAATCACTTAACACCTGTCCTATTCACGTCAAATCTCCTGTATCAGCAAAAAAGCGTATCTTTGTAAAAATAATTACCCGCTCGCTTACGGTTTTGATCACCGAATATCCTATTTAGATCCACTCTTGCTTCGCGTTAGCACTTATAGAAGAGATACAATACATGTCATTTGAAAATTTAAATTTAATTGAGCCTATCCTCAGGGCCTTAAAAACCGAGGGATATACCGCACCAACACCCATACAGCAACAAGCTATACCCATTATATTACAGCAAAAGGACCTGCTTGGCTGCGCACAAACCGGTACCGGTAAAACTGCGGCCTTCGCTATTCCGATTTTACAGTTGTTATACCGCGACAGGCAACTGCAAAAGGAGCAAAAGACCATTAAAGCTGTTATCCTGACCCCAACCCGCGAGCTGGCTATCCAAATCGATGAAAGCTTTGCAGCCTATGGACGCCATACAGGTTTAAAACACCTGGTGATCTTCGGCGGGGTTTCGCAAAACCCGCAGACGGATGCTTTGCGCCGTGGTGTTGATATATTAGTTGCCACACCCGGACGCTTGCTCGACCTGATGAACCAGGGCTATGTACGTCTTGACCATATCCGTATGCTGGTATTGGATGAAGCCGACCGTATGCTGGATATGGGTTTTGTACATGATGTAAAAAAGATCATAGCCAAAGTACCCGCCAAAAGGCAAACTCTTTTGTTTTCGGCTACCATGCCGAACGAGATACAGCAACTGGCCAACTCCATCCTGCACAATCCGGATAAAGTAGAGGCAACCCCCATTTCGTCTACTGCGGATACCATACAGCAGCATATGTTCTTTGTTGAAAAATCGGACAAAAAAGCACTGCTTATCCATTTGCTGAAAGATAAGGATATTAAAACGGTACTGGTATTTACCCGTACCAAACATGGGGCGGACAAGGTTGTAAAAGACTTAAACCGCGTGGGTATCACTGCCGAAGCCATCCATGGCAACAAGTCACAAAACGCCAGGCAGCGTGCGCTGACAAATTTTAAAAACCGCACCACAAGGGTTTTGATCGCTACGGATATTGCCGCACGTGGCATTGATATTGACGAGCTGACACACGTGATCAACTACGAATTACCGAACGTACCGGAAACTTATGTACACCGTATTGGTCGTACAGGCCGCGCGGGTGCTGAAGGCATTGCATTCTCCTTTTGTGAATCTGAGGAAATAGCTTATCTGAAAGACATACACAAGCTGATAGGCAAGCAGATACCCGTTAATGAGGGTCATCCTTATCCTATGAGCAAAACGTTTGTAGCCAAACAGATGGAACCAACGGCTAAAACTGCACCGGCACCCCGTCATCAGCCGTCATCCGGTCACAGGGATGGCAAACGGAGGTGGGGACGGAACAAGTCGAGCGGAAGAAAATAACAGGGGCCATGGCCCCTTCTTTTTATACTTCGCCTTCCCGTTTACGCATAAACCACTCCCCGCTTAATAACAGCAGGATCAAAACAAACACCCATTTCACATCTACCAGGTCACTGTAATGTTTGTCTTCGTAAACTACGGTTTTGATATTTTCATTCTTGCGGATCAGGTCGGCTAACTGGTTAATTTGTGAGGGCATCAGCATTTGGCCACCGGATTGTTTAGCCAGTTCACGCAACAATTGATGGTCCGCAGCACTTTGCCGGGTTT
>JBQCEA010000734.1:0-14245 GCA_051960695.1 Mucilaginibacter sp.
CCCAACCCTCACTATCATCATACACACACATCCTGGGGAACCATTGTGCTATCTCATATATCTTGCCGTTTTTGGTATCGGTATAATCTGTACGCCCGCCAAATGCTGCCGGAATGGTATAATGATATTTGATCAGCAGTTTTATTTTGCCGCCGTTCGATGCCACTGCTTTTTGAAGACGTATCTGCATCCGGGTGTCGGTAATAATATAATCCGCTTTTTTCTCTGATTTACCATCAACCACAGTTACCGACTCGATCTGGTAACCATCGGTGTGCTGTTTAGCGTCGAGCCCGGTATTGGTATAAAAGTTAGACCGTGCATCTTTTTTATAGGTGTTCTGATCAAGCTGAAGCCATAGAAACGGTAGTCCATCCGGACTATTGTTTGTATAATCAATGATCTCCGATGCGCTCAATGTTTTACTGGTGGTATCAATAGCTGCCTTTAAGTGATAATTTGCCCTATTCTGCCAGTACTTTGGCCCCGGCGCGCCGGATGCCGAATGCCTGTCGCTTCCTTTGTTGGTATAGAACATGGGCGAAAACAGGTCGGCAGGCTGGTAATTGGATAAGATCGTATCAACTGTCATTGGCCGGCTTTTTCTTTGGGCCTGAACAGTAACTACCATAAACGATAAAAGACTCAGGGGTATGAATTTAAGTTTCATGTAGTGGAGCAATAAAGACTGCAATATACAAATGATAGGTTTTATTTCCGGGGTTTCAATCAGAAATGATACAGGGGTTAACTTTCATTATTTACCTTTACGATTAAATTCGAAACCTTGCACTTTCCGTTAAACATCCCTTTCGGCACATCAACTATTCCAGTGCACTTTATTTGCGAAACTGCAGCCTATTATCTGGGCTACAGGTATTATGCTTATCTTCGAAAACATGCTGGTGACACAATAACATCCGAAAATAGATTTATCATATTCATAGGAGCCGCTTGCGGAGCCTTTATAGGCTCTCATCTGATTGGCATCTTTGAAAACCCGTCATTACTACACAAAATGAGCTTTGTCTATTTTATGGGAAATAAAACCATTGTTGGCGGTCTTCTGGGTGGATTGATAGGCGTAGAGCTTATTAAAAAGAAAATTGGTGTTCAGGTATCCTCGGGTGACCTAATGGCTTATCCCATAATTCTGGCAATGATCATTGGCAGAACTGGCTGCTTTTTTGCCGGATTGGATGATGGTACTTATGGCATTCCATCCAACCTGCCATGGGCTATTAATTTTGGCGACGGTATTTACAGGCATCCTACTAACCTTTACGAAATATTGTTTTGGATAGCGTTATGGACAAGTATGATCGCGTACGAGCGTGGTCATTACTTTACAGACGGCTCGAAATTTAAGATCATAATGGTAGCTTATCTTATTTTTCGATTTCTAATAGAATTCATCAAGCCTGATTATTTTTTTAGCTTCGGGTTATCCGTAATACAATTAGCTTGTATTGCCGGTATTGTGTATTATTATAAAGTATTTCTTTATCCATCTAAATTAACTAAACCAAAATTATATGCCTGAAAGACCTTATATCTATTATGATTTCACACAAAGCATTTGCGCAACCTGCTTAAAAAGAGTTGATGCAAAGATCGTGTTCGAGGACGACAAGGTGTATATGTTGAAAAACTGCCGTGAGCATGGATATGAAAAAGTATTGATAGCCACAGATATTGAATATTATAAAAATTGTCGCAACTACGCTAAACGCAGCGAGATGCCATTGAGGTTCAATACCCAAACACACTATGGCTGTCCGTATGATTGCGGCTTATGCCAAGACCATGAGCAGCACTCTTGTTTAACAATCGTCGAAGTAACTGACCGGTGTAATTTAAGTTGTCCAACATGCTATGCGATGTCATCACCAAACTATGGCAGGCATCGCACACTGGAAGAGATCGAACAAATGCTGGATGTGATAGTAGCTAATGAGGGACAGCCAGATGTAGTACAAATAAGTGGAGGCGAGCCTACTGTACACCCACAATTTTTTGAAATACTGGATATTGCCAAGAAAAAGCCAATAAGACATCTCATGCTAAATACTAATGGTGTACGCATTGCAAAGGATGAAAACTTTGTTAAGAGGTTAGCTACATATATGCCAGACTTTGAGATTTACCTGCAATTTGATTCATTTAAAAAAGAAGTACTGGAGCAATTGCGCGGTGAAGATCTAAGGGAAATAAGAGCCAAAGCACTTGAACATTTGAATAAGTATAATTTATCGACCACGCTGGTGGTAACTTTGCAAAAAGGTTTAAATACCGATGAGATAGGCCAGATAATTGAATATGCCCTAAAGCAACAATGCGTAAGAGGTGTTACTTTTCAGCCTACGCAACAAGCCGGAAGACTGGAACATTTCAATGCTGATACAGACCGCTGCACATTGACAGAAGTGCGCACGGCAATATTAGAGCAAACCGACATTTTTAATAAAAATGATCTGATACCCGTACCCTGCAACCCTGATGCTTTAGTTATGGGATATGCGCTAAAGCTTGGATCGGCAGTCTTTCCACTAACGCGGCTGATAAACCCGGATGATTTATTGGATAATTCAAAAAATACGATAGTATATGAACAGGATGAGCGCCTGAAATTACATTTACTGAATATGTTTAGTACAGGCAATTCGGTTGACAAAGCAAACGAACACTTAAAGTCGATCATGTGTTGCCTGCCGCAGATCGATGCTCCCGAATTGGGCTATGAAAATTTGTTTAGAATAATAATTATGCAGTTTATCGATGCTCATAATTTTGACGTACGCGCCATAAAAAAATCATGTGTACATATCGTCAATAAAGACCTTAGTATAATTCCCTTTGAAACGATGAACCTTTTCTATCGGGACGATAAAATAAACTATCTCAAACAGATCCAAAACGAAATGCAATTATCATGAGTGAGCAAGAATATCAATCGGAAAACAAGTGGAAAATTGTCGGAATAAATATTCTGATACTTTTAACTTATACTCTTTTGTTCCGGCTTGTTTCTGACGGCATTATTTTCGACTGTTTATTTATAGCGATACATTTTCTTGTTGCTTTAATGTTATCGCTCATAAATAAGAAATGGGAATGGCTTTTAAGCGCATTTGTAGTATTAGCCATTGGATTCTCGACATGTGTAACATTCCTGAATACGTAGCACATATCCAATTTTTCTGAAGAAAGAAGAAGGCTTGCCAAAATTCGACAAATTGGCTGCTGGCCATCAACCTGCTGCATCGGAATTTAACTCAGCATCTCCCCAAACACACCTTCCTTTAGCGAGTAGGTACATAAAGATACATTCCTGATCTCAAATTTCTGCATGATAAAGCGGGTTATCAGCGATGAAACTACAATCATATCTACCCTGACAGGAACAATTGCTGTATTGGCCTCACGTTCGGCGTGGGATGACCCGATCATTTCTTCAGTAACTGCTAACAGGTCGTGATAATCAAATGCGTATCCTTTGATTTGAGAAAGATCAAAGCTGTCACTTCTTCTCATTGCGGATAGTTCGGCAAAGGTTTCAAACGCACCCGAAGAACCTATAAGCTGATATACCGGCGTGTTTTTAATCGCTGCAAAAAGATCAGTGAGTGTATTTTCAAGATAGAGGTTTAATGCCTCAATGGATGCCGCAGGGATGGGATCGGTATGATGAAAGCGATCCATTAATCGCGCCGCACCGATTTCGAAACTCTGTTTCCACCATATCCCGTTTCTGTTTGCAATAATGAACTCCACACTTCCACCGCCAATATCCATGATCAGTGAGTTTTGAGCCGACAATAATCCTGTTGCCTTCACTCCTTCATAAATAAATGAAGCCTCCCTGTTACCGTCAATAATTTCAATTTCTATACCGGTTTCATCTTTTACCTGTTGTATAAACTCGTTACCGTTTGATGCGTTGCGCAGCGCTGAGGTGGCGATAGCGCGTATTTCTTTAACCTGCTCCTTGTCTATCTGCTGTTTAAATTGGCACATGGTATCTATGCCGCGCTTATAAGCAGCAGGAAGAATAACGCCTTTGTTGATGCCGCCCTCGCCCAGTTTTACTGCGATGTGTTCATGAACGATAGTTTTAAAATTAGCGATATGGCCTTCGGCGATGAGGAGGTGAAAGGTATTAGTGCCGAGGTCCATTACGGCGACGCGTTTATCCATGCCACTAAAATAAAGATTCCCTTAAATTGTTTATGATCTAAGGGATTTAATATAAATAATTGTGAATAATCTATTCTTTATAAAAGAACCATTTGGCCAGTTCCTTAAAGCTGCTCTTTTTGCCGTACATCAAAATACCAACCCGGTATATACGCGCTGCAACATAAGTGCAGAAGATGAAACCGATGATCATTAAACTCATCGAGATAGCCAATTGCCAGCCAGGTACCACAAAAGGCAATCGAACCATCATGGCTACCGGCGCCGTAAATGGTATCATGGATAACCATACAGCAAGCGGACTATCAGGCGCCTGGAAGAGGTATGATACAGACAAAATATAAGTAAACAGCAAAGGCAAAGTGATAGGAAACATAAATTGTTGCGTTTCTGTCTCGCTGTCCACGGCTGAACCGACTGCCGCAAATAAGGCACTATACAATAAAAAGCCTGTTATCCAGTAAAATCCAAAGCACATTAATTCATAGGCCGCGCTTGCACCCAAGTTTTGGATAAAGGTATATGCCGGGTTTTGCGATGTTACACTATGGCCCACAAGGGCAGAAACTCCTGCTGATAGGCCTATCCACAAAGCAAATTGTGTAAGGCCAACTAAACCCACACCAATGATCTTGCCCATCATGAGCTGGAACGGTTTCACCGACGATACAATAACTTCTATAATACGGCTGGTCTTTTCCTCGATAACCCCACGCATTACCTGTGCACCATAAATGAACAATGACATATAGATCAGCACTGCCCCGGCAAAACTCAACGCATATGCGGAGCCGATGCTCGCGCTTTTATCGCCGGCATCGGTTATTTCAGTTGTAGTGATATTGATATTGCTTTTTACCTTGTGTAAACGTGCCGTATCTATGCCCATCCTTACTAAACTATCACCTGATACGATATCATTCATCTGGCGTTGAATATCGTCCGACATAGCTAACGTATTCTTTTTACGTGCAAATAAAACCACGTTTTTCCTGTCTGCCGGGATGCTCAACACCATGTCATTCTCATTGCTTTTCAGCGAAGCTTTTACTGAATCAAGGGGTTTGTCCGGATACTTGAATTTCAGTGCTTTCGTATCGGCAAACTTCCCTTTGAAGTGATGGCTATTATCATAAACATTAACCGTATGAACCGTTTGATCTTTATTGCTGGCAACATAAGCTATAGTGCCGAACATGCCTGCGAAAAGTGCTGGAACAAGCAGGGTCATGATAATAAAGGCTTTTTTCCTTACCCGGGTAACATACTCGCGTTGTATGATCAAAAAAACTTTATTCATGGTCAGGCTGATTTTTGGTTTACACGTTCAATAAAAATCTCGTTCATACTGGGTATTACTTCTTTCAGCATATTGATCTGCACTTTCGGAAGCAGGTATTGCAATACATCATTCGAGCTTTTACCCCCGTTCAGCTTAATACGCATCGTATAATTATCATCTTCTTCTGCCAGCTCATCTATTACCTGGTAAGGCTGCTTTTCGTCAGCATCGACCCTGCTACCAATATACCCAACCAAATAAGTATCGTTACGATAAGCATCTTTTATAGCCTTAATACGGCCATCGAGAATTTTATGCGAAAGGTTGATCAGCGCTATAGAATCGCATAATTCCTCAACCGATTCCATACGATGTGTTGAAAAAAGTATGGTAGCGCCTTTCCGGTTCATTTCCAGTATTTCATCCTTGATCAGCTCTGCATTAACAGGGTCGAATCCTGTAAAGGGTTCGTCCAGTATGATCAGATCAGGTTCATGCAAAACAGTAGCTACAAACTGCGCCTTCTGCTGCATACCTTTTGAGAGTTCTTCGATCTTTTTAGTCCACCAGGTTTCCATACCCAGCTTATCGAACCATATTTTCAATCTTCTCTGTGCTTCGGCACGACTCAAGCCCTTCAACCTGGCGAGATAGATCATCTGCTCGCCTATCTCCATCTTTTTGTAGAGGCCGCGCTCTTCAGGCAAATAGCCGATACGCTCAATATGCGATTGATTGAGCTTTTCGCCATTGAAATAAATTTCGCCTGAATCGGGAGCTGTGATTTGATTGATGATACGGATGAGCGAGGTTTTGCCGGCTCCATTTGGCCCTAACAGACCGAATATCTGGCCGCTTTCAACCTCCATACTTACATCAGTGAGCGCTTTATGCCCTGCATATTGTTTTTCGATGTGCCGGATACTTAGCATAGATAAGATCAGTTTTTTTAATTGGATGTGAAAAGGTAAATATTGTTACAGAAGCGTTAGGTGTCAGAGCAACCCCAATACAAATTGAAGTATCCCTATGGCAAACAGCCCAAGGCTGACGTACCAAAGCGATTTTTTCTTAGAAAGCAGTGATATAGCCGAAATGGAGATCGCGATCTGGAAAAAGGTAACCGCCCTGGCCAGTATCATATCTTTGTTCAAGTGCCCCTCTGATTCCTTCTCCAACTCCTGTGCTTTTTCCTGTATCTTTTTTTGATCGTCCTTTAACTTTGCTTTACGGGCAATAGCCGCTTGTGAGGTATCCTGTTTTACATTCTTCAATTGCAAAACAGCATCGGCAACCTCGGCCTTTATACCCTTGGCATTATAGTACGACCATTGGTCTGATGCTTTTACCTGGGTTATCAGCGCTTCATTGGATTGGTGGCCTGCCATTAAACTGCTTACTGCAGCAAAGGCAGCCATAAAGGCGGTAGAGATGGCTACACTCATCGACCATCTGTTCTGGCTTTCATGCACGGCCTCATGTATATGTTCGTGCAAGTGTTCAGTGGGTACTTCCGGGTCTTCCATAATGGTTCGATAATCTTTATGGAGATAAATTTAAAAGAAAATCCGGATTTCCTAATCTAACCGTTTTAGTTGCTGGTATAATTTTTCGGTAGGCAGACCAACCACATTGGTATATGAACCATTGATGCGTTCAATACCGATAAGCCCGATCCACTGTTGAATGCCGTAGGCACCGGCCTTATCCATAGGCTGATATTTGTGCACATAAGAATGTATTTCCTCATCAGTAAGCTTGCGAAAGAACACTTCAGAAACATCATAAAACAAATTGTATTGATGCTTATAGAGCAGGCAAACCCCTGTTATTACCCGATGTACCCTGCCAGACAACATTTGCAAAGTTTCAACTGCGTGGTCAAGCGATTCAGGCTTACCCAAAATTTTATCGTCAACTACCACAATGGTATCTGCGGTCAGTACAACCTCGTCATCTACTGAGCCATCATAAGCTTTAGCTTTTTTTTCGGCAATGTAAACGGCTACTTCTTCGGGCGAGAGGCTTTCCGGGTATGATTCATCAACCTCACGCAATTCGATACGGAAATCAACATCCATCAGACGTAATAATTCCTGCCGACGAGGAGACTTGGATGCTAAGATGATTTTGTGGTTCATAAATAGTTCATCGTTGATGGTTCATTGTTCATAGTCGAATAGCGCCAATCAGAAGATCATATTGAAGTTTCCATGATTATACCATGAACTATCACCCACGAACCATGAACTTTCCACTACCAGCTATACGCTTCTTCGCTCATCCATTTGCCCTGCACCTTGAGCACTTTTTCTATCACATCGCGCACGGCGCCGCGGCCTCCGGCATACGGCGAAATGTAATGACTTATGGCTTTTATTTCTTCAGCGGCATCCGCAGGACAAACAGCTAAACCGGCTAATTTCATTACTTCCAGGTCAGGAATGTCATCGCCCATAAACAATACAGTGGCAGGTAAAACGTGTTTTTCTTCAAGGTAAAGTTTAAAGTTATGGGGCTTGGTATGGGCGCCGAGGTAAACGTCTTTTACACCCAAGCTATTCAGCCTGTGAATGGCGATCTTAGACCTGCTGCCTGAAATGGCGCAAACATTATAACCGCATTTTACAGCCAGTTGTATAGCGTAACCATCCTTAATATTGAACTGCCTGAACTGCTCGCCATTGTCGGTAACATATACAGAGCCATCTGTAAGCACGCCGTCCACATCAAAAATGAAGGTCGATATATCTTTAAGTTTATTTAAGAATGTTTCCACAGATTATTGAAAATGATTACACCAATAAAGATGGATTACCACGATTATTTGTCATTGAGGCATTTAAGTCATTTGGTCATTAGGCCACTAAGTATTCGAATGTTTAACATTTCAACTTTACAACCTTCAAACATTTCAACAAATTACTGATTATCGCGCCATTCGTATACCCAGGCTGACTGTATCTGCTCCAGGTGGCCTTCGTTTGATTCTTCGCGCGTGCCTACAAAATTGGGCAGGCTTAGCACCCATTCCAGCAGGTCGGTAAAGCGGATACGGTATATTTTTGATTCATCAAATTCATCGCCGAACTTTTCATAAAGTTCTATGGCAATGTCTTCATAATCATTCCATTTAATAGGCAAGGCGTATTTGTCGTCTGTCATTCTTTTTAAGTATTGGTATTGTTAATGGCCCAGGAAGCCCGACTGATCAGGCAAGGTAACTTCAATATCACCGTCTATCACTACGCACTGGCAGCCCAGTCGCGAGTTAATACGCGGATTAACCGCACGGTCAATAAAATCTTCTTCTTTATCAGATATTTCCTGGATGTTATCCATCCCTTTATTTACGTAGATATGGCAGGTACTGCAGCCGCAAACACCACCACAATTATGCTGTAACTCAATGCCGTTCTCAAGGCAAACGTCCAATACAGATTCACCTTCGGCTATGGGCAACTCAACGCTTTCGTGGCCCTCCTCCTCAAAGTTGATCTTTACTTTATAGATGTTCATTTGCGCAAAAGTAACAAAATTATGCGCCGCCGTAACTGCCTTTATCCATTTTGATAATCAACTGACTTAACTGCTTGTACAACTGCTCCAATTCGGGATTTTCAGTTAATAATTGCAGGTGCGCCTGCATGGTTTTCTCGTCGTTGCGTATAGCCGGACCTGTTTGCACATCAGCGGGAAGATGCCCCTGTACCTTTTCGGCAGTTTCCAGTATCAGTGGTCTTAGCAGATTAAAATCAAGATCGTGCTGCTGCAAAAGTTTGCCGGCGGCGTAATATAGATAATTGGGAAAGTTGCAGGCAAATACCGCTGCCAGGTGCAGTATGCGTCGTTTATCCGAGTCAACCCGGTAAACATTATTAGAAACCGTCCAGGCCAGTTCTTCAAGCCGGCGGGTTATTTGCTCGTCAGCCCCTTCAATACAAAGCGGGACCATTCTGAAATTGACCTCTTTGGTCTTACTGAATGTTTGCAAAGGATAAAACACGCCTGCCTGCGAAGTGTGGCTAAGCAGTGTTTGAAGTGATGTCGCTCCGGATGTATGTATAATAAGCTTATTATATTTTGTTAAGGCTTCTGCAATTCCTTCTATGGCATCATCCTTTACAGCAATAACGAAAATATCTGTTTCAGGGTTAATCTTTTGCAGATCATCAATAGCTTCAGCTTTAAGATGATAGGCCAATAAAGAAGCATGCTGAAAATTGCGGCTGTATACCTGCACTATGGCATGACCGGCATTTTTAAAAGCTGCACCCAAATGAGTAGCTACATTCCCGGAACCGATTAGCGTGATGCGCATTGTAGATAGACAGATTTATGAAGTTTTAAAAACTTCGTAAATCTAAGAAAAATGTTCTCCCCACCCATTGTCTACTACCCATTGTCTGTGTCTTCACAGATAATCAGCTATTACTGTCAGTGAGGACACTGACAGCGGAGCACTGGGAATGTGGTTAAACCGTTTTCAATTCCTTATTTCTCCTGAAAATAGATAACAGGAACCCGATAACCATAATGATGGTACCCGACCAGAAAAAATTGATATAAGGAAAGTCGATAGCTTTCATCACAATATATGGCCTTTTATTTTCAGGCTGCTGATATACGGTAATCTCCATTTTACCCTCGTTCGGAATGATCTTGGTAAAACGCAGTTTCAGGCCGGCATCGTCAACCTTGCGCGAAAAATCAAACACACTGCCGTTTTTAATCATATAAACTGGCTCAGCCTGGTAAGTGCGCCCATTGGAAACGACCTTTAATTGTGCGCCTACAGCAACATCATTTTTGCTAAGCGAGATATTTTGTACCTGTGCATTTTTATCCAATCCCATAAACACGATGTATCCCTCACGGAAGCGGATAGTATCACCAATAGCTACCTCATGTGCTATCGGTTTATCGTAGTTCTTATCGTCATCAGCTTCTGTGTGCGCCTCATCAGCACCCTGCTGGTCGTCATCAAAGCGGATAGGCGCCATGGTAACGTGGGTATACAGGTCGTGAAACAGGTAATGTTTGGTGTCAGGCGATGAAACCAACCCCATCTTGCGGTTAGCTTGCGAGTTCGGCTTCAGTATAAATTCTTGCTTAATGTTGCCGTTAGCATCTACCTGCTTGTAATCTACCTTAAAGTAGTGGTTCGGCATCGCTATTGAATCGCCCATATATGTAACCAGGTAGTCGCCCATTTTTACAGGCTTGTTCTTATAAAGCAGTATATTTTCTTTCGGGTCGTTTCGTTTAGAAAAATCACTGCCAAAATCTTCTCCGGTATTATTGACAGAAACGATGCTGCTTGTTCCCGCTGCAATTACAGCTCCCACTAATATTAAACCAAAACCAATATGCGCCACAGCTGAACCTGCCAGTTTGATCTTCCCTTTAAAGGCGTCAACTAAAACTTTTAGGTTCACCAGTACCACATAAACTGCACCCAACATGAGCAGGCTGAATACAATACGCTTTTGATAAATACCACTCAGATAAACCGCAAGCACTGTTATTACCAATGACATTACCAGGTATACTACACCAGTAATGAAAAATTTGGCCGAGTCGGTTTTCTTATATTTTAAAAACTGGGTAATGCCCAATAATAAGGTCACTACAACGCCAAAACCTGCCTGGAACACGTTGTATAATGCTACCGGATTATTAGGTGGTGCGATATTAGTTTTAAAAATCGAGTTCCAAACGGGAATAGAAGTAACAATAACCAGTTGCAGGCATGATAATGCCAGGAAAATAGAACCTACGAACATCCAGAACTCGCGCGAGTAGGTATCTTCCTCTTTCTTGGTGATAGGTAATTCCTTCCATCTTGTCACCAGCAGCCAAACCGATATGGCAAAGAATACAGCTACATCTACTACCAAATGCCAAAACATACCCAGATCGGTAAAGGCATGCACCGAAGTATCACCCAAAATACCGCTTCGTGTAAGGAAAGAAGCATACAATACCAGCACAAAACTGATCAGCACCAGGAAGGTAGCCGTAAAATAAGAATGGCCTGTGTTTTTGTAAACGATAAGCACGTGTACGCCGCCTATTAAGGTTAGCCAGGGAATAAGGGCCGCATTTTCAACCGGGTCCCATGCCCAGAAACCACCAAAATTAAGTGACTCGTACGCCCAAAACGAACCCATGATAACGCCCGTTCCCAATACCATTACGGCAAACAGCGAGTAAGATATAGCCGGTTGCACCCACTCTTTATATCTTTTTTGCCAAAGACCGGCAATAGCATAAGCAAAAGGCACTACCATTGATGCAAAACCCAAAAACAAAGTCGGCGGGTGGATCACCATCCAATAATTTTGCAGCAATGGATTAAGGCCGTTACCGTCAGTGATATAGCTTAGGTAGTTATGATACAGATCGGGACGGGCTGCAAATATCGGTGCGGACGATTTAAGGTCGATAGCCTGGCGAAGCAGGATAAAAGGTGAACTGCCAATGCGCTGACCAAATATTTCAACTCCTATAAGCATGGATGCCAGTAGTGCCTGCGATAAGGCAACAACGGTCATAACCGGTTTTTCCCATGATTTGGCTTTCCAGATGAGGATGTTACCTAAAACAGCCTGCCAGAAGCACCACAGCCAGAAGCTTCCCTCCTGGCCTTCCCAATAACTCGAAATGATATAGTATACCGGCAAACTGCGTGAAGAGTGCTCCCACGAATAATGGTATTCAAATAAATGGTTGTAAATGATATAGAACAAACTGGCGCCGATACCTACAACTGAAGCAGTATTAATAAAAAAGCTAATGCGGCCTATTCTGTGCCATGAATTATCGAGCTTGGTTTTATCGGTAGTTGCGAAGTAGTAGCTGATAGCTGCCAGCAATGCCGAACCGAACGAGAGAATGACAAAGAGCTGGCCTAACTGTCCCGGTAAGAGGTGTTCACCCTTAAAAGTTGTATCCATTAATGTTTATATCTTGGCCTGTTTGGCTTTAAATTCAGAAAACTCAACCTTATCCTGAGTATATTTAGAGGGGCATTTCATCAGGATCTTAGAAGCATGAAATTCATTACCCATCATTTGTCCGGTGAGCACAATTTGTTCTGAACGTTCAAAATCCTGTGGTTTGGTACCGGTGAAAACAACCTTGCATTCTTCGCCTTTCTTATCTTTCATGTAAAAAGAAAAGTAATTGGCGTCCTTAGCCGCATCGTAAAAAAGCGCTTTTTGCTTATCCAGGTGACCGATGATCTGCAATTCGCTATTGGTATTTTTAGCATCATTGAAGGAACCATAAGTGCTTGAACTGGAATAAGTACTGATAATAACGGCTATAGCAATGGCTATTATTATCAAACCAAAAATTGAACTCTTCTTCATCAGCTTGTTTTACAATTATTTTCGGGTTACAAAAATACAAAACGTACTGCTAATAATGTTTATTACAAGACATTTAAATTATTTAGAATTATTCTTGATAGTTGCTGCATCTTTTCAATTTACTTTAAAGTTGCCTATGTTTATGCGTCACAATTATCCATGGCTAAACTAAAATCTCACATTTTTAAACATCCTTCCCGCTTGGGTGTTTAATTTCCCTGTATATGGCGTTATCAGCTAAAGTAAAAACATCCGCTGCACTCGGTTTTATTTTTGTCACAATTTTTATTGATGTGCTTGGTTTGGGCGTTATTACCCCCGTACTGCCAAAGCTATTAGAGCAATTGGGACACGTAGGCCTTTCCACCGCATCTGAATATAATGGATGGCTTACCTTCACCTATGCATTTATGCAATTTGTGTGCTCGCCGATAGTTGGCAACCTCAGCGACCGTTTTGGCCGCCGGCCCATATTACTGGCATCGCTTATCGGTTTTGGTATCGACTATACCTTCATGGCCTTTGCCCCTACTATCGCCTGGCTTTTTGTGGGCCGGTTTATTGCCGGGGTAACGGGTGCTACTACTTCTACCGCTACTGCATATATTGCTGATATTAGCGAAGGCGAGAAAAGATCAGCAAATTTTGGTTTAGTAGGTGCAGCTTCCGGATTGGGCTTTATCATCGGCATTGCATCAGGCGCTTTCCTAGGTGAGATCGATATTAAATACCCTTTTATGGCTGCAGCTGCATTGGCATTGCTGAATGCGCTCTACGGCTATTTTGTTCTGCCTGAGTCACTCGCACACGAGCATAGAAGAAAATTTGAGTGGAGCCGCATTAATCCAAGGGGGATGCTGCAAATGATAATGCGTTATAAAGCCTTTACCAAGCTGCTTACTGCTTTCAGCCTGGTTTATATTGCTCAAAAGGCTGTTGAATATATACTGCCTTTCTTTGTTTACGAGAAATTTCAATGGAAAATGCACAGCGTAGGTATCCTGGGTATTTTTATAGGAGCACTGCTATTTATTATCCAGGGTTGGCTTATACGCATTCTGATACCCAAGTTTGGCCTGAAGGTGAATATCATCGGCGGTTTGCTGTCGTATGCATTAGGACTCATCCTGATAGCATTTGCCAGCTATGGCTGGCAGGTTTATATTTACATGATCCCTTATTGCCTGGGTGGGGTCTCGGGCCCGGCGTTACAGGGATTGATCAGCAACCACGTTGGCAAAGACGAACAGGGAGAATTACAAGGCATTTTGAATAGCCTCTCCAGTACAAGTCTTTGGTTCGGGCCGCTGCTTATGAGCTATGTATTCACCTATTTTACCCACAAAAATTCGCTGGTTTATTTCCCGGGTGCGCCATATTTACTGGGGGC
>JBQCEA010000735.1:0-6776 GCA_051960695.1 Mucilaginibacter sp.
CATTTGGCGTGAAAATATAGCGATGGGTTTAACGACCTGGGCAGAAGATTCGAGCCTGCAAACCGTGCGTTCAGACTGCCATGCCTGGGGCGCCAGCCCGAATATTGAGTTTTTCCGCACTATTCTGGGCGTCGATAGTGATGAGCCCGGTTTTACCAAAATTAAGATCGAGCCTCATTTAGGGGATATTAAAGCCATCGGCGGCGAAGTACCTCACCCAAATGGAAAAATTGCCGTAAGCTATAAGTTAGAGGGCAGTAAATGGCATATCAGCGCCTCTCTGCCGCCTAAAACTACTGGCAGGCTGGTGTGGAAAGGAAAAACTTACCTCTTGCATACCGGACTGAATATATTGATGATCTAACCCTTCTTTTTGCATTCATTACTGAACTGTCAAGCGCCGCGAGATTAGCGTAGGTATGCAGTGATCAGTTCTATTTTTAGGCGCCCTCATTTATGTTATCAGATCACTTCATTTTCGGGAGGGATAAGGCTTATATAGCCATCAATCAAACCACATTTATGGATATTAAACCATTGTCAGCAAAGCGATCAATCAATTAACCGATATTTCATTTAATATATTTAAAATCAGACAATTAAAATAAAAGAGAAATAATTGGTTTGATGTACCCCCCGCAAAATTCACTTTTGAAGACTTGCAACATCGAACCGCCAAGACCAGAAATTTATACTTTTTTATTTGTTTGATTAACAGCGAATTAGGAAATAAAAAAAGAAGGGCAAGCGACAAAAATTTGTGCTTGCCCAGTCTGGCTCCTGAAGCTGGGCTCGAACCAGCGACCCTCTGATTAACAGTCAGATGCTCTAACCGGCTGAGCTATTCAGGAGTGCTTTCCGATTTGGAGAGTGCAAAAGTATGATTTACGGCTTAATTTCACAATATTTGCGCAAATTTTTTTAAAAAAACATTCTGATGAGTTTATTAGTCATTGGCTCTGTGGCATTTGACGCCATTGAAACCCCTTTTGGAAAAACAAATAAAATAGTTGGCGGTGCTGCAACCTATGCCAGTCTTGCTGCATCCTACTTTTGTGATAGCGTAAAAATAGTAGCCGTAGTAGGCGGAGATTTTCCTCAAAGCGAGATCGATGTTTTCAGTGATCATCATATCGATACCACAGGCATACAAGTGAAAGCCAATGAAAAATCATTTTTCTGGAGCGGTAAATATCATAACGACATGAACAGCCGCGATACACTAATTACCGAACTGAATGTTTTAGCCGATTTTGACCCTATTATTCCTGATCAGTACCAGGATTGCGAATTTTTAATGCTAGGCAACTTGTCGCCGCAAACACAACAAACCGTCATTAACCGTCTGCATAAACGTCCGAAACTTATTGTAATGGATACCATGAACTTTTGGATGGACATTACCTGGAACGAACTTATGGACACGATCAAAATGGTGGATGTGCTCACTATCAATGATGCTGAAGCCAGACAGCTATCGGGCGAATATTCATTGGTAAAAGCAGCGCAGAAGATATTGACCATGGGACCGAAATATCTCATCATCAAAAAAGGTGAGCATGGTGCGTTACTTTTTGGTGAAGGCAAAATATTCTCGGCTCCTGCCCTGCCGCTTGAAGAAGTTTTCGACCCTACAGGCGCAGGCGATACATTTGCCGGAGGTTTTATAGGCTATATGGCAAAAGTTGGCACAGTGAGCTTTGATAACATGAAAAACGCCATCATCTATGGCTCAGCGCTGGCATCATTCTGTGTAGAGAAATTTGGTACCGAGAAATTGAAGAATTTATCAGTAGAAGAGATCAGCGGCCGCGTGCAGCAATTTGTCAGCTTATCAAAGTTTGAGATAGTCTAAAACCGGAGGTCTGAGGGCTGGAAAGTAAAGTATTGTGATTATCAGCTTTTCAAACTGCTAATTTCTTATTTTTACGTTCATGAAAGTAGTATGTGTACATTATACCCTTAAGCCAGAGCATGTTGCCAGCAATCAGCAAAATATTGCTGCAATAGTAGCAGAATTAAAAACCATTAACCATCCTGGCATTAAATACGGCGCCTGGCTGCTGCCCGACGGTAAAACCTTTATGCATTTTGACCAGTTTGAGGATGAAGCTGCACACCTGGCGCTGCAGGAACTATCTTCTTTCAAGAAATTTGCAACCGAATTATGGGCAGCTGGTTTTGAGTCTGAGCCTGTGCTTGAGCTGTTATCGCCTGTCGCTTCTACCGAAACCTATTTTTGAGCCATAACGCAAAAAGGCGCTTTGGTTTAGATGAGTTTCCCTATCGGGTCAAAGTTTTGGAATACCCATTCGTCATGGGGGGCGTCAATTAGTTCATGAGTAAGGTCCTGTCCTGCCCAATGCTCATAATGCCTGCCCCGCATCCATAACCGGCTGCGGCTAACATCATAGATAAGCCCTTTGTATGCGACCCATACTTCAGGCTTGTCCTGACCATTGCGCAGGGCCAGCTGCGACCGGGTGTAAACAGGCAATTCGCTCATATCCTATAAAAAACCTAAACCATGACTGAGCACGGCTTTGCAATACAATATTGTTTTCTGTGTATCGGGTACCCGTACCCTTTTTTCCCTGATCTGGACAGCCGGAGTTTTACATATTTGTTTAAATAACTGCTTGTAATAGGCGTAGGCCACAAATACGCCAGGCCGCGCCCCTTTCGGCAATTGTTTTATGCCCAAATGGGCTTTATCGAGGTCATGCTGTATATCGTCTTCGATGGATCTTTTTACTTCATCCGTGAAACGCTCAAAATCGATACCCGGAAAATATATCCGCCCGCGTTCGTAAAAATCAGACCGGATATCGCGCAAAAAATTGATCTTTTGTAGTGCAGAACCCAAACTGCAAGCCGCCAGACTCAAACGATCGTACAATACCTCGTCGCCTTCGCAGAAAACTTTCAGGCACATCAACCCGATAACCTCTGCGGAGCCGTGAATATAATCCAAATACTCCTGTTCACTGAAATTCTTATGGGCCAGGTCCATCTTCATCGAATCCAGAAACGCTTCGATCAGTTCTATAGGGATTTGATGCTCATTAACGGTTAACTGAAAAGCATGCAGTACAGGATTAAGACTGATACCGCTATTAATAGCCTCAAAGGCTTCTTTTCTGAAATCACCCAGAAGCTGCTGCTGATCCTGGTCATGGAAAGTATCTACTATCTCGTCAGCATATCGTACAAAACCGTATATGCCATAAATAGGATACCTTAAACGTTTATCAAAGGCTTTGATACCCTTGCTAAAGGATGTACTGTACTTTTCGGTGATCAGCTTACTACATTCAAAGCAGGTCTCGTCATACAGTTCCATTCTTACGCTACAATTTTGCCAAAAATACAAATTCAAAGGCTTCGGCAAACCAAATTACTTACTTTGCAACAAGGAATGATTAAAAATAGGCATGTTATTGTTATTGGAGCCGGATTTTCCGGACTTGCAGCTGCGGCATTAATGGCAAAAGCCGGGCACAAAGTTATCCTGCTTGAAAAGAATGCAAGTGCCGGAGGAAGGGCACGGATGTGGGAGAAAGACGGTTTCCGGTTTGATATGGGGCCAAGTTGGTATTGGATGCCGGAAGTATTCGAGAATTATTTCGCCTTGTTTGATAAAAAGATATCCGATTTTTACCAGTTGAAACGTCTTGATCCCTCCTACCGGATATTTTTTGGCAAAAATGATCAGATCGATGTACCGGCCAGAATGAATGAACTCGGAGGTTTGTTTGAACAACTGGAACCGGGAAGCAGCGAAAGATTGAATAACTTTTTAGCCGATGCCAACTTTAAATACCGCGCCGGCATGGGCGACCTGGTATTTAAGCCGTCTCATTCAATAGCCGAATATCTGGATCCCGGCATTATCGGCAAAAGCTTTCGGTTGCAATTATTTACCAGCATGCACAACCATGTGCGCAGATACTTCAGCGATCCGAGGTTGATAAAGCTGCTCGAATTTCCGGTACTATTTCTGGGCGGTACGCCGCAAACCATACCCGCCATGTATAGCATGATGAATTATGCCGACCTGGTTTTAGGAACGTGGTACCCGATGGGTGGCATGTACGAAATTGTGAAAGCTATGGTGAAGATCGCTGAGGCTAATGGAGTTGGGATACATTATGATACCGAAGTGAGCCAGATAGAAGTAAAGGACGGCCAGGCTGTACAAGTGCATACCAAAAATGATACATATAGTGCTGATGTAGCAATCTCAGGGGCTGATTATGAACATACAGACAGCCAATTGCTCAACTCAATTGATAGGAACTATTCGGCAGACTATTGGGAAAAGCGAACCTTATCGCCCTCTGCACTTATCTTTTATATTGGCCTCAACAAAAAGGTTAAAGGAATTAACCATCATAACCTGTTTTTTGATGAAGATTTTGAGCAGCATGCAGCGCAGATCTATAACTATCCGCAATGGCCTGAAAAGCCGTTATTCTATGTTTGCTGTCCTTCAAAAACCGACAACGGTGTAGGCCCGCCTGGCTGTGAAAATTTGTTCTTCCTAATGCCTGTTGCGCCAGGATTGGTAGATACCGATGCCATCCGCGAAACGTATTTTGATATATTGATGAACCGCTTTGAACAGATCACCGGTGAAAATATCCGGGATTCGATAATCGTCAAAAGAAGCTATGCCATCAATGATTTTAAAGCCGACTATAACTCCTACAAAGGCAACGCTTATGGATTAGCTAACATCTTAAAGCAAACCGCTTTCCTGAAGCCTAAAATGAGATCGAAAAAAGTAAGGAACCTGTTCTATACCGGTCAACTTACCGTGCCGGGGCCGGGTGTGCCGCCGGCAATTATTTCGGGGCAGATCGTTGCCAACGAAGCTTTAAAATACCTCGCAGCTATTAAATGAAGAAACCCGCATAAAGCGGGTTTCTCTGATCAATATTCAGTTCACTTATTAGTCTTCGGCATATACAGGCTTTTTGATACCATTATCATAAGCCTTCAGGTTCTTTTTCAGCAGCTTGCGTGCTACGTGAATACGGGTTTTTACAGTACCGATAGGGATTTCCAAATGTTCCGCTATCTCGTGGTACTTATGTCCGTCAAAATACATGGTGAACGGTACATAATAATCTTCAGGCAACCTGTCCAATGCTTTGCGAATATCATCCATCACAAATTTTGATTCGCCTTGATTTTTGGTAGAGCTGAACACCAGGTTAGCAGAAGATATCTCTTCAGACTTGGTAACAAAGGTGCTCATTTTAACAAAACGGCGATAATTGTTAATGAATGTATTCTTCATAATAGTATACAACCATCCCTTCAGGTTTGTGCCTTCTTTAAACTTATTGTAATAAGTTATGGCTTTCAACATTGTATCCTGTACAAGGTCGTTAGCATCGTCGGCATCACGCGTAAAATGTAAAGCGTATGATCTCAGTGAGCTTGCCTGACGAAGTACCATGGTATTGAATTCTATTGCTGTCATCCTGTTAAAATTTTGTATACAGGATAAGACAAACATAGTACCGTTTATATATGGATGATATTATAGAAGAACTGCCGTATGTGAAATTCTCATAGCAAAACACTGGCTATTGTCATGCAATTGTCAGTATACAACATACTGAAAAACAAATATTTAATTACATTTTAAGAGGCTTTTAAAGAAGAGTGATGTTGTTATTGAATAGCTTAAGCAGGCCCGGAAATTATATTAAGATAATAATAATTTAACTTATAATATTGACCTCGCGCTCTAACAAAACGCCAAATTTAGTGTACACACTGTCTATGATTTGCGACGACAGACTGTACACTTCTTCACCCGTTGCACCCCCATGATTGACCAAAACCAGCGCCTGATTCTTCCATGTTCCTGTGTGGCCCACCACTTTTCCTTTCCATCCGCACTGCTCAATCAGCCAGCCCGCAGCCAGCTTAACCATGCCTTCACCAGCGGAATAATGTACCGTGTCGGGAAATTTGGCCTGTACTTCAGCAAATTGATCAGTAGTTATTACCGGATTTTTAAAGAAACTACCGGCATTACCTATGGTAGAAGGATCAGGCAGTTTAGATACGCGGATATGCGAAACAACTTTGGATACGTCTTTTATAGTCGGTTCGGTGATGTTCCGGTTGACCAATTCCTGCTCAATTGCGCCATATTTAAGATTGATGTTCGGAATAAGCGACAAATGCAGCTTTACCGATACAATAATGCACTTTTCTTTTAATTCGCCTTTGAATATGCTCTCGCGGTAGCCGAAATGGCAATCTTCCAGTTCAAAAGTTTTGAACTGGCCTGTAGCCAATTCAAATGCCTTGCAGCTGCGGAATACATCTTTCAGCTCCACGCCATAAGCACCAATATTCTGCACTGGCGATGCCCCAACTGAGCCGGGTATCAGGCTCAGGTTTTCAATACCTGCATAGCCTCTGTCTACACAGTAGTTTACCAGATCATTCCAAACCTCACCTGCGCCGGCTTCAACAAACACCTCGTTATGATTAATACGGTGCTCGATGCCACGGATATTAATGCGGATAACCAATCCATCGAAATCGTTTTTCAGCAGCATATTGCTGCCCCCGCCCATCACCAGCCGGCGCACGTGCTGCCATTGCGGGTCCATAAACAACTCAACCAGGTCGTCCTCATGATTGATCTCGACAAAGTACTTCGCCGAAACGTCAATACCGAAAGTGTTAAAGTTTTTGAGGGATACGTTTTCCTGGATTTGGAGCATGCGGCCAATTTCGGAATTTTA
>JBQCEA010000736.1:0-6229 GCA_051960695.1 Mucilaginibacter sp.
GTGTTTGTAAAAGAGATCGTTCCCAAACCAGTAGTAGCACTTATAGCTAACCTTTTATATAAAGAACACTACTACGCAATACCAATGCGCAGTAGCATGAATAGCCTTAGCGATACTAAAAAGCAATATTTATACGAATGGAAATTTGACGGTAAATGGGGAAACAAACTTGGCGGTACGGTTGAGCATAAGGACTTGCGGCCAATTGTTTCTGGCAGCCATGAGGAATTTATTTTAGAACATTACTGGGGTTATAACAAGATCAATAAGCGCACTACACGCGAATACCAGGTAGAGCATAATACATGGAATGCAGCTCCAGTTACCGACCCAATGTTAGAAGGTGATATTGCCCGGGTATATGGCAAGGCGTTTGTTCCTTATTTGGAGAAGGAGCCTTACTCGGCCTTTTTTGCAGATGGTTCGGAAATTATTGTGCGGGGATTCGAGACGATCCGGGTTGACCAAGCACCTCAAAAATAGCTTTGGCTTTTAGCATGCACTCCTCATATTCCTTTTCAGCGTCGGCATGATAAGTTATAGCGCTGCCCGCCTGGAAGGATAAATATTTTGACGTTTGATTATAAAGCAATGTGCGGATGACAACGTTGAAGTCGAAATCACCATCAGCGTTAAAATAACCTATCGCGCCGGAATATACCGACCGTTTAGTGCGTTCGTATTGTTCCATTAAACGCATGGAACTGATCTTTGGAGCGCCGGTCATGCTTCCCATTGGAAATGTATTTTTTATAACCCCAACAGGTGTTATATCAGAAGCTATCTCGCAGGTAACAGTCGAGATCATTTGATGTACCTGCCTAAAGCTATAAATACCAAATAGTTCTTCTGTAGTTACCGTTCCCGGCTTTGCCGATTTAGTCAGATCATTTCGTACCAGGTCCACGATCATCACATTTTCCTGTAATTCCTTGGTATGTTGCTTCAGGGTCTGTTTTGATAACTGGTCTTTTTCCTCATCCTCATATTTTGGAGCAGTTCCTTTAATGGGTTGCGATATAAGTTTGTTGTTTCGCCTTGCAAGGAAACGTTCGGGCGAGGCGCATAAAATGTATTTATCATTCAGCTTAAAGAATGAAGCAAATGGATTGGGTGAAATTGCATTTAATTGCAGAAAAACTGACAATGGATCAACTTCAGTATTTTCAGCAAAAAACTCCTGGCAAAAATTAGTTACATAAATATCACCACGACTGATATGCTGCTTTATATCATTAACAGCTTTAATATAATCAGCCTTGGTAAAGCGGGAATGTAGTTCTGTTTTAGGTTGATCTGGAAATGCGGAAATTTCTTGCCTTGATATATCGTTCCAAACCTGGTGCGTATTGGCCGAAATAATTTCAACTTCATTATTTTTAACCAGGAGCAAATGTTGAGGCACAAAAAAGTACAAGTCCGGGAAATGCAGGCCATCGAAATTATTTGAAGTAAGCTCTTCATTTTCGTTTTTCAGGTCGTAAGTCAGAAAGCCAAATTTCCATCCAGGTTGTTCAGTATAAAATTTTTCCAGTGCATCGAACGCAGAACCGCAGCTTCCGGTTATTGAATCTGTAAAGCCGACAGCAAGCAGCAGATCAAATTTGGAATAAGCGTCTTTGAAATTGTCAGAATCCAGGCAACAAAATACATCGAAACGAGAGGCCCATTGCAAAGCCTTCTGCTTAAGGACCGACATATCTGTAACCTCTATTTTCACACGGTAAAAATAAATAAGTAAATTAAAAAAGGCTTTCCTGGGTGGGAAAGCCTTTGTGCTTATCAAGTAAACTTATTAGTGTAATTGCAAAGTCTGCTTACGGTCTGGCCCTACGGATAAATACTTAACGGGTACACCTAATTCCGATTCTAAATATTCAATGTATGATTTCAGTTTTGCCGGAATTTGTGAAAGCTCAGTGATGCCTGTCAGGTCATCCTTCCAGCCATCTATTTCTTTATATACTGGTTCCGCAGTTACTGCACAAATATCATAAGGCATGTAATCAATTTTTTCACCGAGATAGTTATAATGTGTGCATGCGTATATTTTATCAAAACCGCTCAGTACATCGGCTTTGGTCATTACCAATTGGGTAACACCGCTCAGCATTATAGCATATTTTAAAGCCGGTAGGTCTATCCAACCGGTACGGCGTGGCCTGCCTGTAGTTGCACCAAACTCGTGACCAATACGACGTAGTTCTTCACCGGTTTCATCATTTAGCTCGGTAGGGAATGGGCCACCACCAACACGTGTGCAATACGCTTTGAAAATGCCTATCACATCACCTATCTGGCGTGGGGCAACACCTAAACCTGTACATGCACCCGCAGCTAATGTATTTGATGAAGTTACAAATGGATATGAACCAAAGTCGATATCAAGCATAGCGCCCTGTGCACCTTCAGCTAATACTTTTTTACCTTGTTTAAGATAATTATTAACCAAATGCTCAGAATCAACCAGCGGGAATTTCTTCATCAGATCAACCGCTTCAAAAAATGCTTTGTTGCGTTCGGCAAGGTCTGGTTTTTCGCCATAAAGCGCCTCAAGCATGGTTAAATGCTTTTCGGTAAGTTTTTTATAACGATCTTCAAAATCAGGTAAAGTAATGTCGCCTACCCGCAAGCCATTACGGCCTGTTTTATCCATGTAAGTTGGGCCAATGCCTTTTAAGGTAGAACCGATCCTGCCCTCGCCCATCTTCTTTTCCGAAGCTGCGTCCAATAATTGGTGGGTAGGCAATATAAGATGGGCTTTTTTAGCAATAACCAGGTTCTTCTTTGCTAAAAGATCGTGCCCGGCATCTTTTAGCTTCTCAATTTCTTTTTTTAAAGTGATAGGATCGATAATTACGCCGTTGCCTATCAGATTAATTGTATTTGGAAAAAATATTCCCGAAGGGATGGTATTTAAAACAAATTTTTTACCGTCAAACTCAAGGGTATGCCCGGCATTTGGACCGCCCTGGAAACGCGCGATCAGATCATAATCAGCGCTTAAAACATCGACGATCTTGCCCTTGCCCTCGTCGCCCCATTGGAGGCCTAATAAAACATCAACAGCCATTTAATAAAAATTGGATATCTAATCAAAGGTGGCAAAGTTATACTTTTCTGTCACAATAACCCGCCTTTAATTTTTCACAATTGCCATAAAGATTTAAGGAGTGGTGTTTGATCTCGAATTTTAATAATCCACCCATCATACTTTGTATCTGCTGTATGCGCGGGTCGCAAAATTCAACTACCTTACCACAGTCGATACAGATAATATGGTCGTGTTGTTTGTAGCCATAAGATTTCTCAAACTGGGCCATGTTTTTTCCGAACTGGTGTTTGGTCACCAGGTCGCATGATACCAAAAGTTCCAGCGTATTATAAACGGTCGCGCGGCTAACGCGGTATTTTTTGTTTTTCATGTGGATATATAATGACTCCACATCGAAATGATCATTACGGGAATAGATCTCTTCCAGTATCGCAAAACGCTCGGGAGTTTTCCTGAGATTCTTGTTTTCGAGATAAGCCTCGAAGATCTTTCTGATCATGGCAATAGTTTCCTGCTGGGACATAGTAGATTATTAAAGCTCAAAGTTATTAATATTACAGCCAGTAATCAAGTTACCGGCATTACTCAAAGGCTGCGGAATTAGGAGGCTATCTCAACTGATGAATCGGTCGAATCAAAGCGGGTCACAGACGTGATACCTTTTACCATCTTCAGCCTTTTGATCAGGTTATCCAGATGTTCGGTATCATTGACATAAACCATGATCGATCCTTCAAATATACCGTTGTCGCTATCAACAGTAATTGAACGGATATTTACTTTAAAATCGTTCGAAATTACGGTAGTTAGTTTATTGATGAGGCCCACATCATCGATACCCGTAATGCGTAAGCCGGTTAAAAATGCCAGTTCCTGTTGGTTGGTCCATCTTGCTTTTACAATCCGGTAGCCATAGTTGGCCATTAGCTTGGCGGCATTAGGGCAGTTAGTGCGATGTATTTTGATGCCATCGCTAACGGTAATAAACCCAAAAACATCATCGCCAGGAATAGGGTTGCAGCAATTGGCCAGTTTATAATCGATCTTTTGCATATCCTCGCCAATGAGCAATATATCGCTATCCTTAGTTTTGATATTGCGCAGCAAACTTTGTACCTGCTCGTTCTCAATTTTATCCTGCGGTTTGTTCTCAATTACTTTTTCTGATGCCTGGTATTCCTTCAGGTCCTTCATATCAATAAGGCCTTTGGCTACATTGAAGAAAAGATCTTGAGTAGATGGCAGCTTAAAGTAATAGCTCAGCTTATGAATGTTTTCGGAGTTGTACGTGATCTTAAGCGATTTCATTTTTCGCTCCAGTATCTCTTTACCTTCGTCGGCAATTTTACGTTTTTCTTCCTTTAAGGCCGATTTGATCTTCGCTTTAGCCTTTGCGGTAACAACAATATTCAGCCAGTCTTCCTTCGGCGTTTGTTTGCTTGAAGTGATTACTTCAACCTGATCGCCGTTTTGCAGCTTATAGCTTAATGGAACCAGTTTATGGTTCACCTTAGCGCCAATACAGCTCGCGCCAACGTCGGTGTGTATCTCAAAAGCAAAGTCGAGCGCGGTAGCATTCAAAGGTAACTGTATCAAAGCACCTTTAGGGGTAAAAATGAAGATCTCATCAGAGAAAAGGTTCATCTTGAAGTCGTCTATGAAATCCAGCGCATTTGATTCCGGATTTTTTAACATATCCCGGACTTTCTGCACCCATTGGTCAAGCCCGCTGTCAGTTGATGACTCCTTATATTTCCAGTGAGCGGCGAAACCTTTTTCAGCGATCTCGTTCATTCGCTTGGTACGTATCTGTACTTCAACCCATTGACCGCGTGGACCCATCACCGTGGTATGCAATGATTCATAACCGTTGGCTTTTGGCGATGATATCCAGTCGCGCAAACGGTCTGGATTAGGACGGTATAGGTCGGTAACGATAGAATAAGCCTTCCAGCATTCGGCTTTTTCATTCTCTGGAGCACTATCCAGAATGATCCTGATGGCAAAAAGGTCATATACTTCCTCAAAGGGAATCGACTTCTTTTTCATCTTATTCCAGATGGAATGGATGGATTTCGGCCTGCCGAACACATCGGCATGTAAACCTTGCCCTTCGAGAACCTTTTTTAGCGGTTCGATAAAATCCCGGATGAATTTCTCGCGTTCGGTCTTCTTCTCGTTCAGCTTATTTTTGATAAACTGGTAAGTTTCGCGCTCCATGTATTTCATGGAAAGGTCTTCCAGTTCAGACTTTATTGCATATAAACCAAGGCGGTGCGCCAGCGGTGCGTATAAATAAACTGTTTCCGACGAAAGCTTCAGCTGTTTATCGCGCGGCATAAATTCCATCGTCCGCATATTGTGTAAGCGGTCGGCCAGTTTTATCAGTATTACCCTCACATCATCAGCAAGGGTAAGCAGCATTTTACGAAAGTTTTCAGCCTGTAATGAACTGTTGGTGTCAAACACACCAGATATCTTAGTCAGCCCGTCGATGATTTTTGCTACTTTTTTACCGAACTCTCTTTCAATATCATCGAGTGTTACGTCGGTATCTTCAACAACGTCATGTAATAAAGCGCAAACTATAGAGGTAGTTCCCAGGCCTATTTCTTCGGCAGCGATTTGCGCCACGGCGATAGGGTGATATATATAAGGTTCGCCTGATTTGCGGCGCATATCCTTATGGCTTTCAAGGGCCATATCAAATGCTTTGCGTATCATTCGCTTGTCGCCTTTCTGTAAAGTCGACTTACAAGCACGCAGCAAAGCACGGTATCTTTTTAATATCTCATTCTTTTCAGCCTCAATATCAATCGCTATATCTTTCATCTTAACCTTTGCGTATAATAATTATCACGGCCATGCAACATAAATTAATTTGCTGACCGTTATTACGATACCAAAAAATTTTGCATTATTTTTGTAATACGTAAAATTATGAAATTTATTGGTTTTATTTTGCTGTTTTCATGCTGTTCGGTGCTGGTTAAAGCACAGGAGAAATTGCCTCCTCCCGTACAGTTAGGCAAAAATGATACCATCAGAACTTATGTTACTAATCTTGACGGTCAGTTGACGCCAATGATCGTTACGGAGGAAGTTAAGATAGTCGATGTGCGTATTTTTAAGTCGCAGGCCGACCGCGATGCTTATCGCCGTTTAAGATATAAC